>JAEEUD010000324.1 GCA_016286835.1 Pyramidobacter sp.
AACTTCCGCGACGCCGACGGCTATCACTTCGTCTTCCGCAAGGTCCCCAGCGAGTTCCCCAGCGATCCTGAACTGCTCGCCGCCGCGCTCGGCGAGTGGACGCCGATGGAGATCATCGCCGAAGGCCGCAGCTACATGGGCGGCGACCTGAACCGCGCCGCCACAGTGGCCCGCGTCAAACTGACGCCGCTGTCGGTGCGGCCCGACGGCACGCTCTACGACGGCCGCCGTTTCGGCTCGTGGAAGCTGGACAACGCGCAGATGACCTTTGCGCATGACGACCTGAAGCTGTCGCTGGTCCGCGATCACCTGGAAAACGTCACCGAGGGGGGCGTGCGCGTCGTCTACGTCCGCCGCGGCGAAGAAGCGCGCTTCCGCTCCGTCTTCATGCGCGAGCTGCTGGAAGCCGAAAAGCGCGCCGCCGAGAGCGAGCCGCTGGTCGGCTTCTGGGCGCCCGAAGCGGTCGAAGACCGCGGTGAGCCCATCGCGCGCGGTCCCCGCTCCGAGTCCATCCTCTCGCAGATGCGCCGCCTCTGGTTCCGCTCCGACGGCACCATCTCGATCCAGGGACGCAACGCCGGCGTCTGGCAGAACAACGGCGGCGTCTACGTCATCGAGCTCCACGAAGGCTCGCGCTCGCCGAAAATGACCTACGCCGACGGCCGCCTCACTCGCGAACACAACACCAACCTGACGATCGTCTACAAGAAAGAACCGTTCCGGCAGTAAACAGAAAACTGATATGAAAAACGCGGCCGGTCCGCCTCTTCCTGTTTTTGAAGAGACGGACCGACCGCGTATTTTATTCTGTATTTACCGTGCGGCACGCATGGCGTCGGGGCCGAACTGGTTCCAGGCGCGGGTGACGAACTCGGCCAGGTCGTAGCTCATGTCGTTGAACAGCCAGTCCAGCACAAGGCCGGAGAACATCACCTTGCAGAAATCGATGCACTCCACGCCCTCCGGCGTCTTTGAACGGCCCTTCTCCCGCGCTTCCAAAGCGTGCTCCACCGCCGTGCGCACCATCTTTTCCAGATGCCCCAACAGCACGCCACTTTTTTCCGACTTGTACAGGTTGCGCAGCGCCGGGCCGCTGGCCGCCAGCGTCCCCATCGCCGCCGCCAGCGCACAGGGCTGGGCAGGCGATTTCTCCGCCTTGTCGAGGGACGATGCGCACAGATCGTGCAGCGCCGTATCGAGGAGATCGTTGATGTCCTTGAAATGGTAGTAGAACGTGTTGCGGTTCATCTCGCACGCTTCGACGACTTTGACAACGGTGATCTTGTCGATCGGCATGGCGGAAAGCAGCTTCATGAAACGGTCCTGGATCGCGATTTTGGTGAAGTTCTCCATTACTGTCCTTCCTTTCAGGATGTGAAATTCAGGTTCTGATCCGAAACAACATACCCTTTAACACTGTTTAAACCGTAAGACCTGTTTCACGCCGGCCGACGCAAACAGAGCATAGCAGAAAAGACGGAGAAATGAAATTGGTGAAATGTCTCTTTTATTTCTCTCTAATATGGCGTAGGATAGGGAAATAATGTGCCGCACGTGATACATCAAAAACAAAGACAAAAACGAAGTTCAAAGCCGACACGAAGACACAAAGACACAAAGAAAAACCAGTAAAAAAGCAGTTGCGGGAACAGATTTTATGATTACGCCCTGATTTTAGGCATAATGCCAGACGCTATACACTTTTCAGACATGATCGCTTAATGTGCCTAAGTTGAATTTGGGTGCGAAAAAGCGGGACTGCGGAATGCAGCCCCGCTTAGTAGTGCTAAGATAGGGATCGATTCAGGAAACTTCGATTAGAAGTTCAGGATCGTGCGGAAGCGGACAACCTTGTCCTCACCAGCCGGATCGACAAGACCGGCGTGCAGCAGGCCGTCGCACTTGATGTAGTCAAGACCGAACCACAGGTTGGGCGTGTACTGATAGCCGATACCAAGCTGAAGTTCCTTGGCCTTCTCGTTGGCATCAACCTGAGCCCAGCGCTCGTAGGTCTGGAACTTGCCGGCCGAGCCCCACTTCTGCAGAGCTTCGATCTTCATGTACTTCGTGTCCTCAGCCATCGTGTCAAACTTGTTCTTGGTCATAGTGCCGTTCCACTGCATGGGGCCAGCACCGTTCTGCACGACGAAGCCTTCGTCCATCTTGGCATACTCGAAACGCAGGCTGGTGAACTTCAGCAGAATCTGATCAACGTCAAAGATGACCTTCCACGCCTTGGGATCGTCGACGAGATACATATCCATGAAGAAGGCGACGAGCAGCACAAGGCCCTTGATTAGCT
>JAEEUD010000325.1 GCA_016286835.1 Pyramidobacter sp.
TTCCCGTATGAGTACGACGCCGCCAATATGTGGCCGCCCAAGCCGCGACTGAATCTGCAGGCCGGCAGCGACGACATTGAGATCGATCTTGATGATTATGATTACTGGCTACCGGAAGAAGTCTCACAGGGTGAAGAAATCGAGAATTCTTTGAGCGTGAGTGAACGCTAACGAAAAAACAGCATGATCGGCAAAGCGGCGACGTTTTGCCGATCATGCTGTTATAGAGAGCATTTTTCTCAGAATAACAAGATTGAAGTGCTTTAATGCGGAGGAGGGACTCTTGTGTTTGTGTTAGTAGAAGAAACACAAATGACACACAAGTCACAGAGACACACAGATCACAGATGTCGTATAAAGCTCAGACAACATGCAGAACTCAGTTTCTCAAAAAAAGTATGACGAAAATGGCAGTAAAAAAGGCATTGTGATTATTGTGTTAAGATTAACTTAATGAAGAGAATTCTATTTTTAAGTGGTTGTTCTAGTTCATTTCCCATTTTTTCGGAACATTGCAATTACTGGCATTGACGAACGTGTGACAGTTTTCGCATCTCCACCATTTTTACTGAATCGCTAAAAGGCCCGATTTTGGCAGGCTTCCGTACTCAATTGGCGTCCTCGTTGTTTTCCGCATAGCAAAAGGGCTCCCGTTGCAGCAAGCAATCTGCAACGGGAGCCCTTTGCCATTTGAGGAGAGACAACATGAACAAAGCAGCAGCGCGTTATTGCCCTGCGTGATCCGCCTCGTTCTTTGTAAACCGTTCCGCCGCGCGGACGGTATCCATCGCATCGCGGGCGTAGACGTCGGCGCCGACGTAGCGCGCCAGATCGTCGGTGAGCACGGCACCGCCGACGATGACGCGAACGCCATCGCATGACTGTCTCAGCGCGGCGATCGTATCCTTCATGCTGGCGACGGTGGTCGTCATCAGGGCGCTGAGGCCCACGACTGTCGCGCCGCTCTCCTTGACGGCGGCAACGACCGTTTCGGCGGCCACGTCGCGGCCAAGATCGATCACGTCAAAGTTGTAGTTCTCCATAATGACTTTGACAATGTTCTTGCCGATGTCATGCACGTCGCCGTAGACGGTCGCGAGGATCACCTTCGGTCCCGTGTGCGCTTCCCCGCTCTGCGGCTGGGCAGCCAGCGCGTCTTTGACGACTTCAAGGGCTGCCTTGGCGGCGTCGGCCGACTTGATGAGCTGGGGCAGATAGATCTTCTGCGCTTCATAGTCGCGGCCGACGGCATCAAGGGCTGGGATCAGGACTTTTTCGACGATCTCTAGCGGCGGCTGAGACGTGATCAGTTCGGCGGCGCATTTATGCGCCTCGTCTTTCAGTCCGCGGGCGATCGCTTCGGACAGGCCGCCGGGAGTTTTCTCGCGCTCAAGGACCGGCGCGGCCGCAGCTGAAGCCCCCGCCGGCGCGGCTGTCTCTTCGGGATGGGCAGCGCAGTATTCGATGTAGCCTTGCGCGTCGGCGTCTTCGCCGCTGAGCACGCGCCAGGCGGCGATGGTCTCGGCCATGTTCTTCTCGCCGGGATTCATGATCGCAGCGGAAAGTCCGTTCGCCAGCGCCGCTGCCAGCATCGCGCGATTGACGAGCGGGCGGCGCGGCAGGCCGAACGACACGTTGCTGACGCCGAGCACGGTCTTCACGTTCAGCTTTTCGCTCACCATCCGCACGGCTTTCAGCGTTTCGCCGACAAGTTCCTGCTGCGCGGAAGCCGTCAGCGTCAGGCAGTCGATGAGCACGTTGTCATGCGGGATGCCGAGGGCTTCGGCGCGCGAAACGATCTTCCCCGCCACGGCAAAGCGTTCCTCCGCCGTCTGAGGGATGCCGTTGTCGTCGAGCGTCAGTCCGAGGACGGCGGCACCGTATTTCTTCGCCACGGGCAGGACGGCAGAAAGACTGGATTCCTTGCCGCTGACGGAGTTGAGCAAAGGTTTTCCGGCGTAGCGGCGGGCAGCCGCTTCAAGGGCGGCGGGATTGGCCGAGTCGATCTGCAGCGGCAGGTCGACCGCTCCCTGCAATTCATCAACGACGGCGCTGAGCATACTCACTTCATCGATGTCGGGCAGGCCGACGTTCACGTCGATCACGCCCGCGCCCTGCTCGCGCTGCTTCTGCGCTTCGAGCACGATGTAATCGAAGTTGCGGTCATAGATGGCCTGTTTCAGTTTCTTTTTGCCGGTCGGGTTGAGGCGTTCACCGATGACGACCGTTTTCTCGAATGGTTCGATCCGCGTCGCGCTGCACACGCCTCGCAAGGGCTTCACATCGCGCTGCGCCAGACG
>JAEEUD010000326.1 GCA_016286835.1 Pyramidobacter sp.
GATCCTCGCCGTCTACCTCGGGCTGTTCATCACGGCCTCGGCCGTCATCTGCGGCGTCGAGAAGCTGCCGCTTCTGTCCTGCATGTTTGAATCGGCTTCCGCGCTCGGGACTGTCGGGCTGTCACTGGGCATCACGGCAAAACTGGGGGCACTTTCGCGGTGCATTCTCATCTGTCTGATGTACGTCGGCCGCGTCGGCGGCCTGACGCTGATCTTCGCGGCCGTGCCCGCGGGCGTGCAGATCGCTGCGCGATTCCCCGAAGAACGCGTTTCTGTCGGGTAAAACAAGGAGGACGTCATGAAAAACATTCTGCTGATCGGACTGGGACGCTTCGGCCGGCACACGGCGATGAAGCTGAATGAGCTGGGACATCAGGTGATGGCCGTCGACCGCGACGAAAAGAAAGTGGACGCCGTCGTCTCGTACGTGACCAACGCGATGATCGGAGACAGCACCAACCCCGATTTCCTTGCCACGCTCGGCATCGAAAACTTCGATATCTGCGTCATCGCGATCGGCGACGACTTCCAGAGTTCGCTGGAGACGCTCGTCCTGCTCAAGGAACAGGGCGCAAAGTTCATCGTCGCCCGCGCCGCCAAGGGCGTGCAGCAGAAACTGCTCCGCAACAACGGCGCCGATCTGGTGATCTACCCCGAAAAAGAGCTGGCAGAGTCGTCCGCGCTGTGCTACAGCTCCGATCATATCCTCGACTACATCGCCGTCAGCGATGACCACGCCGTCTATGAGATCGATCCTCCTGCCTCGTGGCTGGGAAAGTCGCTGGCGCAGCTTGACGTCCGCCGCCGTTACCAGCTCAACGTGATGGCCGTCAAACAGGACGGAACGCTCAACCTCGACATCGATCCCGACGCGCCCATCGCCGAAGGCCAGACGCTGCTGGTCATTGCCCGCGAGCAGGACATTTTGTCCAGCCTGGCGTAGCGCTCGCGTTTTTGCGCCGCCCGTCCCCGGCGTGATACAATGACTCCATAAGTTCGCGTTCGGAAAGGGGCGAAAGTCATGCTGCGCCAGATCAGATATTTTCAGGCGGTCGTACGCCTGCACAGCTTCACGGAAGCAGCCGAGGAGTGCTGTATCTCTCAGTCGGCCATCTCGCAGCAGATCAGGGCCCTCGAGAACGAGCTCGGCGTGCCGCTGCTTGCGCGGCATAACCGCACGTTCTCGCTCACTCCCGCCGGCGAAGTGTTTTACCGCAAAAGCGCGGTGCTGCTGGCCGACTGGGAACGGCTTCGCGCCGAAACGCGCCGCGCCGGCGAGGCGAAAGAGCGGCTGCGCGTCGTCTGTCTGAACAGTTTCGGCGGACACGAATTCCAACTGGCGGTCGCGCTCTTTTCATCCCGGTGGCCGAATGTGGAGCTGACCGTCTCGCACGGCTCGCACGAAGACATCTATCTGGCGCTGCGCAGCGGCGGGACTGACGTGGCGCTGAGCGACCAGAGACGCGCCTTTTCCGACGAATACGTCAACCGCGTGCTGGCCGAACGAAAATGCGTCGTCGAGCTTGCAGCGCGCAATCCGCTCGCCGCGTTCGACCGGCTTTCCCCCGCCGACCTGAAGAGCACGCCCTGCATCGTCGTCGCCTCGGAAACGCAGCGGCAGAGCGAGTTGGAATACCAGCGCGACGTGATCGGTTTCTGCGGCGATTTCATCTTCGCCGCATCGCTTGAAGAAGCGCGGCTGATGGTGCTTCAAGATAAAGGGTTCCTGCTCGCGGAGGGGGGCGAACTGCCCGCTCAGTTCCGCGCCGCCGTCGTGCAGCGGCCGCTGCTGCGCGGCAAAAATCAGTTCCAGCGCCGCTACTGCGCGTTCTGGCGCACCGACAACCCCAATCCGCACGCGCCCGTCTTCGCCGAGATCCTTCAGGAGCAGTTCATCGCCTCGGACAAATAATCGAATAAAAACTAAAGGGCCGGAAGTTCCCCTATTCGGGAGCTTCCGGCCCTTTTCGCATAAGTTTAACTTATCGATCAGCGCCGATAATCGAATTGTTCTTTCCATATTTTGCCACTACAATTAAAGCGCATTCTACAAAAGCAATACCGCAAGGGGGACACAGCCATGAGCAAAAATCTGATCATCTATTATTCCCGCAAGGGACAGAACTACGTGAACGGTTCGATCGTCGATCTGAAAAAGGGCAACACCGAGCTGGCGGCCGAATTTATTCAGAAGGCCGTCAGCGGCGACCTCTTCGAGGTCGAGACCGTGAAGCCCTACTCCGCGGATTACATGATCTGCACGGAGGAGGCCAAAGCCGAACTGCGCAGTCAGGCG
>JAEEUD010000028.1 GCA_016286835.1 Pyramidobacter sp.
TCCTTACGAGGCGTTTTTTTCCCGCTGTGGTGTGCCTGCTGGGCCATCATGACTGCGGTGTTCGTGCCGTTGCTGCGTGTCCGCTTTGACGGGGCAGAGCACTTTGCACTGGCCTTAGCGGCACTTGGCGCGATGGAGTTTCACGCGCTCACCGACTTCCGCGCCGGATATATCTGCGACGGGGCCGTAATCGTCTCTTTTCTGACCGGTCTTGTGCTGCGGACGATCGCCGGCGGCTTTGACGGCGCTTTGGACGCACTGCTCGGCGCGGCAGTCGGCGGCCTGCCTGTCACTGCCGTGATCGTGCTGACGCGCGGGGCGATGGGGTGGGGGGACGCGACGATGATGACCGGCCTTGGCGCGGTCCTGGGCTGGCGCATGACGCTGTTGACGCTCTATGCCGGTGTCGTCATCGGCGGCGCGTGCGCGCTCGTTCTGCTTTTGGCGCGCAGGGTGAAGCGGCGCGATGCGCTTCCTCTGGCGCCGTTTCTGCTGGCCGGGCTGATGTGGGCGCTCTTTTTCGGTCCGTCGTTCGCCGCCCGGCTGGGGCTGAACGTTTCGCTGTAAAAGCGGCCCCGAGCATTTCACGTTTTGTGCAAAAAAGCGCTTTCCGGTTTTCGCGTTTTCTGCTATCATATCTTCTGGAAGTTCCATCATTTCATTCAAGGGGGATTTTTTCACATGAATCTGCAAGTTGTTGACCATCTTGGCGTTGCCGTTCCCAGCATTGACGAGGCTCTGAAGTTCTGGCAGGACACGCTCGGCGTCAAGTGCCACGGCGTTGAAGTCGTCGAGGATCAGAAGGTGAAGACGGCCTTCCTGCCGATCAAGGACACTGAGTTCGAGCTGCTTGAGCCTACCAGCCCCGACAGCCCCGTCGGCAAATTCATCGAGAAGAACGGCGGCCGCGGCGGCCTGCATCATGTCGCCATCCGCGTCGAGAACCTTGAGGCCGCTCTGGCCGAGCTGAAGGAAAAGGGCGTCAAGCTCATCGACGAGAAGCCCCGCCGCGGTGCGGGCGGCGCGATGATCGCCTTCCTTCATCCCAAGGCGACCGGCGGCGTGCTGCTTGAGCTCTGCGAGCGCAAGTAAGCGTTACAATCGTACTTTTTAAAGATAAACAGCGGCGGAAATCCCTACGATCGGGATTCCCGCCGCTGTTTTTTTATTCGCGGATCATCCGCTTTTTCAGTCTTTTGTAAACCGTGTCCGCACGCCGTTGGGCGCGGTCGATAGCGGCTGCGTCCATTTTTTTAGTCGTGTACTCGATCCCCTGTGCGGCGTCAGGATTTCCGCACAGTTTTGCCAGCTCGAACCAGAAGCGCGCCTCTTCAAAATCTTCCTTCACGCCTTCGCCGTTGGCGTACATCACGCCGAGGTTCAGCTGCGCGCGCGAGCTGCCTGTGCCGGCCGCACGTTCAAACCACGTTTTCGCTTCCTTCAGATCCTGCTTCACGCCGTCGCCGGTTTTCAGCAGGAAACCGACGTTGTACCATGCGGCGATGTTGCCGTAATCTGCGGCTTCCTTAAAACAGCGGAACGCTTCCGCGTGGTCGGCTTTGACCAGCGTTCCCGTGTAGTACAGCACGCCAAGGCGGAACAGCGCTTCGTGACTTCCGCACGCAGCTGCTTCGCGGTACCATTTCAGAGCAAGCTCCGGCGACTTTTTCACGCCCTCGCCGTCCTCATAAATATGCGCAAGCGCGTTCATGGCCTCGGCACTGCCGCTTTCGGCTGCTTTTGTATACCACTCGAGCGCGCGGTGTGCGTTCTTCTTCACGGCGACACCCTTGTGATACAGCTGCGCGAGGATCAGCCGCGCTTCAGGCAGGCCGGCCGCGTCGGCCCGTTCCAGCAGAACGATGGCGTCCTTCACGTTCATTTCCTTCAGCGAACCGTTGAGCGCGAGAACGGCGAGATATTTCATCGCGAACGCGTCGCCCTGATTGGCAGCCCGCCGGTACAGCTCGGCGGCGCGGCGGGGATTCTTCTCCACGCCGGAACCGTCTTCGTAGAGAAGACCGAGCTCTCGCTGTGCCTGATCGTACCCGCCGTCCGCGGCGCGGCGCAGCAGCAGCATGGATCGATAGAAGTTGATCGAACCGTTCAATCCCCAGCCCGTCACGCGTGCCAGCAGCACAAGCGCCTGGGGCGAACCCTTGTCTGCGTATTTCTTGATGATGCCGAGCGCGGCTCTGTAATCAGCGCCGCCTCCGCCGGAGAGGACCTTGTGCCGGCTGTACAGGGCGGCGACTTCGTCGTAGCGTTCATGCCGGTCGGAGAGAATGAGCGCCAGCGCCTGGTAGGGCACGGGGTTTTTGCAGCCGTCTTTTGTCAGCCGCGCGAAGATCTTTTCCGCGCCGGCCGCGTCGCCTTCGAACCACGTTTTCAGCGCCTGCGCCGTTTCTTCGCGGATCTTCGCTTCCACGCTTTTTTCAGCCGCAGGCGCTGCATCGGGCGAAACCGTTTGATCGCCTGAAGTCGCGGCAAACGCCTGGGATATTGACAGCAAAACAGTCAGGCCGAACGCCGGCCAAAATCGTCGTAACGTCATAGCGTGCTCCTTTGCTCAAGAGAAAACTTGAACCTATTGTACCGCAAATTGCCCGATATGAAAATTTGGAGTTTCTTTTTTAAGGCAATTTTCAGTCTCTTCCGAACCTTAGTTAAACTTGTGAAAGTGACTTGTAAAATTGAAAAAATGTGGCATAATGATCGTGTCCATTGTGAGCTTTTCATAACTTTCTGCCCAAAGTTTGTGCGAAGCGTTGTAATTCATCGCAGTGTGACGGCGTATTGTTTTATGTAAAGAACAGTTTTTGAGAGTTATCTTAAGGAGGCTTTTTGTTGATGGATCAGTTGACTGCGCTTGTTTCAAAGGCGAACGGATTTATCTGGGGACTTTATTGCCTTATCCCGCTTCTGTGCGGTACAGGCTTGTACTTTACTCTGCGTTTGAAATTCGTTCAGATCCGCAAGTTCGGCCGCGCCTGCAAGCAGGTGTTCGGCAACCTGACGATCTTCGGCGAACGCGCCGGCAAGGAAGGCATGAGCTCGTTCCAGGCGCTGGCGACGGCGATCGCGGCCCAGGTCGGCACCGGCAACCTCGCCGGCGCGGCTACGGCAATTGCCCTCGGCGGCCCCGGAGCCATCTTCTGGATGTGGCTGGCGGCCTTCTTCGGCATGGCGACCATCTTTGCCGAGGCCGTTCTGGCCCAGACGTTCAAGGGCAAAGACGAGCAGGGGCACGTTGTCGGCGGCCCCGCGTACTACATTACCGAAGGGCTTCATTGCAAGCCGCTTGCGGTGTTCTTCTCGATCTCGCTGATCATCGCGATCGGTTTTATCGGCAATATGGTGCAGTCGAACTCGATCGCTGACGCGTTCAACAATGCCTTTGGCGTGAACCGCCTGGTAGTCGGCTGCGTCGTCGGACTGATCGCCGCGTGGGTTTTCTTCGGCGGCATGGGGCGCATTGCCTCGGCGACTGAAAAGATCGTTCCTATCATGGCTGGCCTGTACCTGATCGGCGGTCTCGTGATCCTTGTGCGTTTTGTGGATCAAATTCCTCACATGTTCTGGATGATCATCGACGGCGCCTTCGATCCTAAGGCTGCAACCGGCGGTCTCATCGGTGCGACGATGAAGGAAGCTATCCGCTACGGTGTTGCCCGCGGCCTGTTCTCCAACGAGGCCGGCATGGGCTCCACGCCGCACGCGCACGCGGTCGCCAAGGTGAACCACCCGGCAGAGCAGGGACTTGCCGCGATCATGGGAGTGTTCATCGATACGTTCATCGTCCTCAATATGACGGCGTTCGTCATCTTCGTGACCGGCGTTCTCGACGGCAAGACCAGCGGCATCGCTCTGACCCAGAACGCGTTCACGGTCGGGCTGGGCAGCTTCGGTATGCCTTTCGTGGCCGTCTGCATGCTGTTCTTCGCGTTCTCAACGATCATCGGCTGGTACTTCTTCGGCGAGCAGAACATCAAGTACCTGTTCGGCCGCAAGGGACTGACGCCGTATCGCCTGATCGTCGTGGCGTTCGTCATCGCCGGCTCGGTGCTCAAGCTTGATCTTGTCTGGGAGCTTTCCGACTTCTTCAACGGCATCATGGTGTTCCCCAACCTGATTGCTTTGATCGGACTTGCCAAGCTGGTTTCCAAGGCTCTTGACGAGATGGACGAGGAGGGGCGCATCAAGGCCTGATGAACGTGCGTCCTTCGCCCCTTGCGAAATGACGGGGGCGGTGGTACAATTCACCTCGACCTGTTACTCCGTTGTTCCCGTTAAATGCCCTGCTCGGTCATTCCCATGGAGCGCCAAGCGGGCGAGGACTTCGCTGTTTCAGGAATCCTGCCCCATGAGGTGAAGTGAAATGTTGGAAAAGAGTGTCAAGACGGAGATCATTGAGCAGTACCGCGTTCACGAGGGCGACACCGGTTCGCCCGAAGTGCAGATCGCTGTGCTTACCAAGCGCATTCGCGACCTGACCGAGCACCTGAAGGTACATATCCATGATTACCACTCCAAGAAGGGCCTTCTGACCCTCGTCGGCAAGCGCCGCAAGCTTCTGCGCTACCTCAGCGCCAAGGACTTCGGCCGCTACAAGACGCTGATCGAGAGCCTCGGCCTGCGCCACTAAGTTTGGCACACTTTCGGGAGAGTCCCCGGTTCGGGGCTCTCCCGTTTTTTTTACGCATTTTGCGGAACGCCCCGGTAAAAATACGATGAAACATGAATTTTGTCTCTCATTTTTCACGATTTTGTGATATTCTAACGCTATTGCTCATCGAGAACGAAGGAATTGAAGGAGGAGTCTTTGAATGGAAAAGACGTACACACTGAACGTTGGCGGGACTGACCTGGTCTTCAAGACCGGCAAGATCGCCAAGCAGGCGGGCGCAGCGATCGTCGCCTCTCACGGCGAGACCACCGTGCTGACCACCGTCTGCATGTCCGACAAGCCCCGCGCGGGACTGGATTTCTTCCCGCTGCTGGTGGATTTTGAGGAACGCTACTACGCTGCCGGCAAGATCCCCGGCGGCTACATCAAGAGAGAGGGCCGTCCCTCACAGACGGCGATCCTCAGCGCGCGCGTGGTCGATCGCTCGATCCGCTCGCTGTTTGATGATTCCATGCGCAATGACGTGCATGTCGTCGCCACGGTGCTCTCCGTCGATCAGCTGCATCCGGCCAACATCCTGGCCATCAACGCCGCTTCGATGGCGCTGACCATCTCCAACATCCCCTGGAACGGCCCCGTCGGCGCCGTGCGCATGGGCTGCCTGAACGGAGCGCTCGTCGTCAACCCCACGGAAGAGCAGATGGCCGAAAGCACTCTTGACCTCACCGTTGCCGGACACGCCGGCGGCATCACGATGGTCGAAGCCGGCGCGAAAGAAGTGTCCGAGGACATGCTCGTCGAGGCGCTCACCGTTGCGCAGGAAGAGATCAAGAAGATCGTCGCCTTCCAGCTGGCCGTGCGCGAAGAGATCGGAGCTCCCAAGGCCGTCCTGCCTGCGCCCGAGAAGTTTGACGACATCGATGCCTGGGTGAACGAGAACCTGGCCGAAGAGACCGCGAAAGCCGTCATGATCCACGGCAAGAAAGAGCGCGGCGCGGCGATCTCCGAACTGGTTGCCAAAGCCGTGGCGCACTTTGCCGAAACCTACGCCGACGCGGAAGTCTACATCGCCGGCGTCGTCGAAAGCCTCGTCAAACACACCATGCGCACGATCACCGCACGTGACAAGGTGCGTGCCGACGGCCGCGCCACCGACGAGATCCGTCCCCTTTCCTGCGAGGTGAACGTGCTTCCGCGCGTGCACGGCTCGGCCCTGTTCACCCGCGGCGAGACTCAGGCGCTCGTCGTCACCACGCTGGGGATGCTGGGCGAGGACGATCAGCTCATGGACGGCCTTAAGCTCAACGAACCCAACAAGCGTTTCCTGCTGCACTACAACTTCCCGCCCTATTCCGTGGGCGAGATCAAGCCCATGCGCGGCCCCGGCCGCCGCGAGATCGGCCACGGCGCTCTCGCTGAGCGCGCTCTGGCGCCGCTCGTCCCCTCGGAAGAGGAGTTCCCCTATGTCATCCGCGTCGTCTCCGACATCATGGAGTCAAACGGCTCCAGCTCGCAGGCGTCCATCTGCGGTGGCAGCCTCTCGATGATGGCCGCCGGCGTGCCCATGAAAAAACACGTGGCCGGTATTGCCATGGGCCTCATCAAAGAGGGCGACGACATGGTCATTCTCACCGACATCCAGGGTCTTGAGGACCACTACGGCGACATGGACTTCAAAGTTGCCGGCACCCGCGACGGCGTCACCGCCCTGCAAATGGACAACAAAGCCGGCGGCATCACGCGCGAAGTGCTTTCCCAGGCGCTTGGCCAGGCCCATCAGGCGAGAATGCAGATCCTCGACGCGATGGAAGCCTGCATCCCCGCCCCTGCCGAACTGTCGCCCAATGCACCCCGCATCTTCACGATGAACATCGATCCGGACAAGATCCGCGACGTGATCGGCCCCGGCGGCAAAATCATCCGCAATATCGTCCAGGAGAGCGGCGCCAAGATCAACGTCGAGGACGACGGCTCCGTCTACATCTCCGCCGTGTCGCCCGACAGCGTTGAAAAAGCCCGCAAAATGATCTACGACATCGTCCGTGAAGTCGAAGCCGGCGAAGCCTTCTACGGCACCGTCACCCGCCTCATGGCCTTCGGCGCGTTCGTCGAGGTCCTGCCCGGCAAGGAAGGTCTGCTTCACATCAGCGAAGTCAGCACCCGCCACATCGGCAAGATCGAAGACGTTTTCAAGCCCGGCGATCACGTCATCGTCGAGGTCAAGGAGATCGACGACCAGAACCGCATCAACCTTTCCCGCCGCCGCCTGCTTGCCGATCCTGCCCTGATCGAAAGGGCGGGCCTGACGCAGTATCTGCCCGCGGAAGAGGAGCGCGACAACATGATCGCCGCTCTTCCGCCTTCCGGTGACGGCCCCCGCGGCCCGCGCCGCGACGGCGACCGCTTTGGTCCGCGCCGTGACGGAGACAGAGACAGGGATAGGGGAGATCGCTTCGGCGGCCGCCGCGAGCGCCGTTAAGCGAACAAACATGAACGTCATCGTCAAGATCCTTCGGGACAGCCCGGAAATCCCGCTTCCCGAATACGCCACGCCGCAGTCGGCGGGCATGGATCTGCGAGCCAACGAAGGACTGGTGCTCAACCCCGGCGAAACGGCCGGGGTGGGCACGGGACTTCGCATCGAGCTGCCCGAAGGCTTCGAGGCGCAGATTCGCCCCCGCAGCGGCCTGGCGCTCAAACACGCCATTTCCGTGCCCAACGCTCCCGGCACGATCGACGCCGATTACCGCGGCGAGATCCGTGTCATTCTCATCAATCTGGGCAAAGAACCGTTCGTCATCAAAAAGGGCGACCGCATCGCGCAGATGGTCGTCGCCCCTGTTACACGCGCCGTCTGGCAGCCCGTCGATGCGCTCGGAGAGAGCGAGCGCGGCGAAGGCGGTTTCGGCCACACCGGCGTTTAATCAAAAACAAGCAATCAGCGCGCTGAACGTCCCGTATGCGTTCAGGCGAAGGAGGAAATATCAACCATGTACAAGTACAGCGGCCCTGAGGGCCAGATGCTCGAAAGCGAAGCGCTCAAAGCCGGCGACGTGCTCGCCGCGTGGAAACTGAACAAGGGCGCCATCGCCGCTGCCGTTGACGGCAAGGCCGTCGATCTCGACGTGCTCGTGGATCATGACGCGGCCGTCGCGCCCGTCGTTCCCGCCTCGGAAGAGGGACTCGACATCGTTCGCCACTCCACGGCCCACCTGCTGGCCGAAGCTGTGTGCCATCTCTATCCCGGCGCCGTCGTTGCCATCGGCCCCACCATCAAGGACGGATTCTATTACGACATCCAGTTCCCCGAGGCGATTTCCGAGGCTGACCTTCCTGCCATCGAGAAGGAAATGCACAAGATCGCCAAGCGTTCTGTGCCTCTCCGCCGCGAGCGCATTGCCCGCGAAGAGGCGATTAGGCTTTTCACCGAGCGCAACGATCCCTATAAAGTCGAGATCCTGAACGAGATCACCGACGACACCGTCAACGTCTACTGGCAGGACGACTACGTCGACCTCTGCCGCGGCCCTCACGTTCCCAACACCTCGTACCTCAAGCACTTCAAGCTGCTTTCGCTGGCCGGCGCGTACTGGCGCGGCGACGAGCACAACATCATGCTCACCCGCATCTACGGCACGGCTTTCAACACCGCCGAAGAGCTTGACGCCTACATCACCCGCATGGAAGAAGCCCGTCGCCGCGACCATCGCCGCATCGGCAAGGAGCTCGATCTTTTCAGCCTCCACAACGAAGGCGTCGGCTTCCCGTTCTTCCATCCCAAGGGCATGGTCGTCATGAACAAACTCATGTCCTTCTGGCGCCACATGCATTTCCTGAACGGCTACACCGAAGCCCGCACCCCTCAGATCCTCAATCGCGACCTCTGGCTCCAGTCCGGTCACTGGGACCACTACCGCGAGAACATGTACTTCACCACCATCGACGAGATCCCGCACGCCATCAAGCCGATGAACTGCCCCGGCGGCATCATCATCTACAAGACCGCCATGCACAGCTACCGAGAGCTGCCCATCCGCATGGGCGAGCTGGGCATCGTCCACCGTCACGAGCTTTCCGGCGCGCTGCACGGCCTCATGCGTGTCCGCTGCTTCACCCAGGACGACGCCCATCACTTCTGCACTCCGGAGCAGATCAAGGACGAAGTCAAGCTGATCATGAAGCTGGACGACTACGTTTATACCCACGTCTTCGGCTTCAAGTATCATGTCGAACTGTCCACCCGCCCCGAGAACAGCATGGGCAGCGACGAGCTCTGGGCCACGGCCGAGAACGCTCTTCGCGAGACCCTCGAAGAGACCGGCACGCCCTACGTGCTCAACCCCGGCGACGGCGCGTTCTATGGCCCCAAGATCGACTTCCATCTTGAAGACTGCATCGGACGTACCTGGCAGTGCGGCACCATCCAGCTCGACTTCACCATGCCCGAGAAGTTCGACATGACCTATGTCGGCGCCGACGGCAAGGAGCACCGTCCTGTCATGCTGCACCGTACCATCCTCGGTAGCATCGAGCGTTTCATGGGCATCCTCATCGAGAATTACGCCGGCGTGTTCCCTTACTGGCTTGCGCCCGTCCAGGTCAAGCTCCTCGCCGTCAGCGAAGATCACCTTGCCTATGCCCGCGAAGTCATGATGAAGCTTCAGGATCTCAACGTCCGCGTCGAGATCGACGCTCGTGACGAAAAACTCGGCCGCAAGATCCGTGACGCCCAGATGGAGAAGGTGCCTTACATGGTCGTCATCGGCGACAAGGAAGTGGAAGGCAACACCCTCGCCGTCCGCGACCGCGCCAAGGGCGACCTGGGCGCGATGAGCTTCGACGCCTTTGCGCAGCTTCTCGCCGAGCAGTACGATCCCGAAAAGGAAAACTTCCGCGCTTAGTTCGCGCAACCAACAAGAATCACCAATACAAAATCGGCCGCTCCGTCAGCAGGATTGACGGAGCGGCCGATTTTTAGTGCGCTGATGTTTTTGATTTATAGAGGGAAGAAAAAAAGAGCGCTGAAAGATTCAGCGCTCAAAGCATGTTACTTCACGAACAACGGCAGGTACTGGGTGCGGCCGTTTCTTCTGATCAGCAGAGGCACGCGGTTGCGTTTGGCGGAGCTGATGGCCTTGAACAGGTCCTTGGTGGTCTCCACTTCGCGGCCGCCGGCCTGCATGATGATGTCCCCGCGTCTGAGGCCGGAACGCGCTGCCAGGGATTTCTCCTGAACTTCCGTGACGACGACGCCACTGTCGCTCTCGGAAAGCTTCATCTCCTTGCGCAGGTCAGGCGTGATGGTCGAAACGGAGAAGCCCAGCTTGTCGACGGTGTTGGCGTCGGCAACGGTCGAATCGACTTCGGCCAGCGTGAGCGAGAATTTCTTGGTGACACCGTTGCGCAGCACTTCGAGGTCGATCTTGTCGCCGGCCATGTGCTGGCGGACGGTAGCGCTCAGTTTGACGCTGTCCTCAACGGGCTTGCCGTCGATCTTGGTGATGATGTCGCCGCGCTTCAGGCCGGCCTTCTCGGCAGGCGAATCGGGAACGACGTCGGCGATCAGGGCGCCCTTGGTGTCTTTCAGGTCAAAGGCGGAAGCCATGTCCTCGTTGATGGGCTGCAGATACACGCCCATCTGGCCGCGGCGGACCTTGCCGAAAGTGACGATGTCGTTCATGACCTGCTTGGCCATGTTGATGGGAATGGCAAAACCGATGCCTTGGGCAGAGCTGATGATCGCGGTGTTGATGCCGATGACGCGGCCGTTCATGTCAAGAAGGGGGCCGCCGCTGTTGCCGGGGTTGATCGACGCGTCGGTCTGAAGGAAGCCGTCGAAGTTGAAATTCTGCATGTGGATGCTGCGGTTGCGCGCCGAAAGGACGCCGACGGTGACGGTGGGCTCAAGGCCAAGGCCGAGGGTGTTGCCGATGGCGATCATGGTCTCGCCGACGCGGATCTTGTCGCTGTCACCCATTTCCAGCGTGGGATAGTCATGACCTTTAACTTTGATAACAGCGATATCGAAGGTAGGATCCTTGCCGATGACTGTAGCTTCGGCGGTCTTGCCGTCGGAGAAGGTGACGGTGATCTTATCGGCATCGGCGATCACGTGGTTGTTCGTGAGGATCCGTCCATCCTTCGAGACGATGAAACCGCTGCCGGCGCCCTTCATGGGGACGCGGCGCGTGTACTCGCGGAACATGTCGCCGAAAAACTCTTTAAAGAAAGGATCGTTCGGGAGACCGGGATTCATAGAGCGAGTGACCGTACCTTCGACGTCGATATTGACGATCGAGGGCGCAACTTTTTCGACAAGGTCGGCGATGGGGCTGCGGGCAGTGAGTGCCTCGGGCGGAAGCGGTGCCGCGATCGAGGCTGCGCTGAACATCAGCGCGCCGACAGCGGCAATAATGAGAGACTTTTTAAAACGCATGGGATTCATGGTCGAATCACCTCCATTGAAATAAGACGCATGTGCGTCAGTACGCCGTATATGATAGCCGAAAAATGAAATTCGTCCATTGATGATTTCTACAAAATTGATGAACTGATTTTTATTGACCAATGGCGCGAGGTCAGAAGCGTTCATTCTTCGCTTAAAGTAGGGCGTGAAAGAGAAGTGAAATCGAAAAAGAGACAGAAAATTTCTTCTACAAATGAGAAAGGGTTGAATTCGCCCTTTCTGAATTGTCTAATGTCAGTATAATGGAGTGAGAAGATGAAATGAGAAATAAAAAAGTCAGCAAGAGGCAACAATATGAAATATATTGAGATAAGAGTATACAAAAAGAGAGAGTAGACAGAAAGTGGTAAGGCGAGTAGAATTCCCCATGTTGCGCGCCGGACAGCCCGGCTGAACAGCACGCACGGCACCTTGACAAAGGAAAAGGATGAAGAGAAGCCAAGCAAGTAAGGCGGGCTAAGGAAAGCCGATTTTATTTTCGGAGAGTTTGATCCTGGCTCAGGATGAACGCTGGCGGCGTGCTTAACACATGCAAGTTGTGCGGTTTCTTTCGAATGAGACTTCGGTGGATTTTGGAAGAGATAGCAGC
>JAEEUD010000327.1 GCA_016286835.1 Pyramidobacter sp.
CCCCGTGCCGGTGCGGTCACGGACGAACCGGCGCGCATCGACGAGGGAGGCTGCGTGGAGACGCGCGACCCCGTGCCTGCGGGATAGACGGGCTTTTTTTCAGGGACGGCGACGGCATCGAACACTTCCGCCGTCAGCCGCGTACTGTATTCGTCCCACAGTTCCGGGACTTCCAGGACCTCCGTGCAGGAGCGCACGAAGCCGCGGGCGTAGACGAGCGCCTTGAAATGGTCGAAGCAGCCGGCTTCGATGTCTTCGAGATAGTTCCTGCGGATGCAGGTAGCGGCAGCCAGATCGTCAAGCGACATGTTCCGGCCTTCGCGCGCTTCGCGCAGCGCGGCGCCGAGTTCGGCCAGCGAGCGTTTCTTCGTTTCGGCTGCGGCGCCGGCTTTTGTTTCGTTCATCACGGTTCCTCCTTGCCAAAAACGTCAGGCCTGCGCGGCCAGTTCGCGGGCGCGGGCGACGGCAGCCGCCGGATCGTCGGCGGCAAAGACGGCGTTGCCCATCACGGCCACGTCGACGCCGGATCTCCGTGCCTGAGCGATCGTCGCGGGGCCGATGCCGCCGTCCATCTCGATGAGGAAGTCGAGTTTGCGCGCTTCCCGCAGCCGGCACAGCTCCACGGATTTCTGCGTGACTTCGGGGATGAAGCTCTGGCCGCCGAAACCGGGGTCGACCGACATCAGCAGCACGAGGTCGACGAGCGGCAGCACGGGCTCGATCAGCTCCACGGGCGTGGCCGGATTGAGCGATACGCCCGCTTTCACGCCGCTTTCCCTGATCTTCGCCAGAGCGCGGTGCAAGTGGCGGCAGGCTTCTTCGTGCACGGTCAGGTAATCCGGCTTCGCCGCCAGGAACATGTCGAGGAAGTCCTCGCCGGGTTCGACCATCAGATGCGCGTCAAGCACGGCGTCCGGATAGCGGCGGCGCAGCGCCTTCACGAGCGCGGGGCCGTAGGAAAGGTTGGGCACGAAGTGCCCGTCCATCACGTCGATGTGCAGCCAGTCGAAATCGCCGTGCAGAGAATCGATCGCCGCGCCGATCGCAAGCGGGTCGGCGGAAAGCAGCGAAGGGGCGATGAGCATGGGTTTTACTTGTAGCGATCCTGCCATACGAAATTCCCTCCCAGATAGATCGTAACGACGGCCTCGCCCTCGTACGGGGCTTTCAGCCTGATGTTCTCGCCGGCGTTGACCTTGCGGCTGAGCAGCCGGCGTTCGCCGTTTTTATCGACGATCTCGATGACGAGCGTCTGATTTTTCACGGGCGGCGCCTGATAGCGGATGTTGGCGATTTTCTTGCGCGCGGGGGCGGGCTTTTTGGCCTCGGCCGGGGGCGTTTTCTCACCCGCGGGCGGCGTCTTGGGATCGTTCGCGGCGACGACGCCCTTTTCGGGATCGGTGCCGGGTTCGACGATGGTCACGCGGGCACCGCCGGCGCTCTTCTCGCCGGTCTGGTCATCGCGTTTTTTGGGTGCGAGTCGCGAGTCCCAGGAGGCGACGCGCAGCGTGACCGTCGAGCCGCGCTGGACGCTGCGGCCGGCAGCGGGGACCATGGAGATGACCATGCCCTTCGGCGACGAATTGTCGAAAACGTATTCGATCCTCGGTCTCAGCGCGCTCTCGCGGGCGAGCTGCTCGGCTGTCTTTTCGTCGCGCTCGACGAGGTCGGGGACGATGACGGTCCCCGAGGCGGCGGAAGGTCCGAGGCTGACGAGCAGGCCGATCTCGCGCGAGGGCGAGACGGACACCGGCGAAGCGGGGTTCTGCGCGACGACGACACCGGCGGGGCGTTCGTGGTGGATCTTCTGGATCTCGCCGACGATGAAGCCGGCGTCCTGAAGTTTCTTCACGGCCTGATTCTGCGGCAGGCCGCGCACGTCGGGCAGGGACTGTTTTTCGGTGCCGCGGCTGACCTTCAGGATCGCCGTCTTGTCGGCACGCAGTGTGACGCCCGACTCAGGCCACTGGCCGATGACGGTGCCGCGCGGCAGGGTGGAATCCTCTTCCTCGATGCGGGCCTTGATGCCCATGCGCTCCAGCGTCTGCACGGCCTCGATGACCGAGTTGCCTTTCAGCGGCGGGATCGACCGCGACGGGTTGGAGAAGAACACTAAGTAGCTTATGTACGCTGCCGCGCCGATGATGCACAGCAGCGACAGTGCCAGCAGGACGCGAAATGTCCGGCTCATAGTTGGGTACCTCCGTTATCAGTTTGTTTCTCAAAGACGGCCAGGTAAAATCCGTCAGTCCACGGATTAGTAGGCATGATTAC
>JAEEUD010000328.1 GCA_016286835.1 Pyramidobacter sp.
TCCATGAGCTGGCCCGTAGGGCCCATGCCGGGCGTGAGCACGGAAACGCGGATCGGATCAAGGTAGTTGAAGTCTTCATCCGCGCCCAGGAACCCGTGCCAGCGCTCGCCGCGCGAGATCGGCCAGCACTTGACCTCGCTGAGGTCGTCGGGCTGCCAGCACTTGAAGAACCACGTGTCGCCGCGTTCCTCGTAGAGACGTTTCATCTCGCGGCGGAAGGCCATGGCCTGGTCGATCGAGTTCTGCATCAGCCGCCGTCCCTGATTGCCGGTCATCAGCGCCGCACCGAGTTCGGCGCTGGCGACGATGGGGTAGTTGGCAGAGGTGGTGGTGTGCATCATGTACACTTCGTCGAGCACCGTCTCGTCGTATTCGCCTTTCACATGCACATAGCTGGCCTGAGCGAAGCAGGCCAGCATCTTGTGCGCCGACTGCGTCTCGAAGATGGTCTTGCCGGGCGTGGGCTCGCCGCACATGCCGAACTTGTTTTCGTAGATGGGATGGAACGGCGCGTAGGGCGACCAGGCGCTGTCGAAGTGGATGTTCTTCACGGGCAGATTGGCCTTGATCCAGCTGCAGTCGTAGAGCAGACCGTCGTAGGTGCTGTCGCTGATGACGGCGTAGGTGGGCCAGGTGGCGTCGTCGCGATGGCTCAGCTTGTTGTGGATGGCTTCGGACGTGAACTCCGAGGCGGGGATGCCGCCGATCATGCCGTAGGCGTTGCGCGTGGGCAGCAGGTAGACGGGGACCACGTCGCACATCATCAGCAGATGGGTGACGGACTTGTGGCAGTTGCGGTCGATGAGCACGGTGTCGCCCTGCGACACGCAGTACATGCCGGCGATCTTGTTGGCGGTGGAGGTGCCGTTGGTGACGATGTAGCTGCGGTCGGCGTTGAAGGCTTTGGCGATGAGCTCTTCGGCGTCTTTGTGCACGCCGGTGTGTTCGAGGAGCGACCCCATGTCGGGCACGGAGACGGACGTGTCGACGCGGAACGTGTTGGGACCGTAGAAGTTGTAATACGCTTTGCCCATCGCGTGGTGCTGAAACGCGGAGCCGAGCAGGTGACCTGTGGTGCAGAAGGTGTTTTTTCTCGCTTCGGCGAACTTGAACAGCGCACGCGTGAACGGCGGCAGCAGCAGTTCCAGATAGCGCCGCACGGCCCGGTCGATCCTGGCGGCGGCGCGTTCGGCGTTGGGGCAGGGGAGCGGGACGAACGCGAGCGTGAGCTTTTTCGGATCGGGCGGTTCAAGCTGAGCCGCCGTGGCCGCGCTGGTCAGCGCGAAGAAGGGGAGCCGCTCGTTGAGGTCGTCCATCGAGGCGTACAGCTCCGCGCCCAGCGTGTCCCAGTCGATAAGGACGCCGCCGGCTTCGGGGTAGTTCTCGAGCACGGCGACGATGCTCTCGTCAAAATCGGGACGCAGGACGCGATAGCCCTCGTTTTCAATTTCGTCGATCAGCTCGGCAGCTTCGGGCCGGTCAAAGATCGATTCCGACGCGCGGTCGAGCACAAGGAGAAAGTTCAATTCGGCGCCACCTTTCGGGAAGATCGGGAAGGTCATTTCACGGCGTTACTTTAAGCGCTGCGCCGCAAAAGCGCAAGACCCGAAATCGGATTGCCGCGCTCCGGACGAGATTTTATGCCGATTGCGGAAATCGTTTTCACCCTGTGATCGGCCGTGTGACGCGGGACCGCATGAAAAAAGAAAGGACGGTGCGTCGTGTGAGAGGTGCGCCGTCCTTTTTGCTTCGTTTTGCAGAAAAATTATGTCAGCGGTTCGTTCATGCGTCCACGAATCGGCTCTCGAATGCCGACAACACCTTTTTCATGCGGTCGTCCATAGCCCTTTCCGACAGAGCGCGCAGTTCCTTCGGCACGCCGAATCTTACCTGTGCGAGCGCAGCGGCCATATCGGCCTGGGTGTCTACGTCGCCGTTAAGGAGAAATGCGTTTTTGATCGCGCCTTCAAAGCTGTCGGCTTCCAGAAAACAGATGATCGCCTGCGGAACGCTGCCCTGGCAGGATGAGTCGAACCGGTAGCCTGCGGCGGTCTGACGGACCGTTCCGCTCAGATCGTAGCCGAACGTGCTTTCGATCCAGCTTTTCAGCTCGTCGTTCGTCGCACTGCTCCTGAGAAGGAAGATTCCGCCGGCGACCGCCTGCGCGCCCTTGAGCCCCTCGGGGTGGCCGTGCGTGTATTCGGCGCTCGTTTTCGCAAGGTCGAGCGCTTCGTCGAGCGTCCCCGCTGTCCAGC
>JAEEUD010000029.1 GCA_016286835.1 Pyramidobacter sp.
GTATCGACCGCGAATTGAGGCACGAGTGTCCGTGGATCAGACAGATCGTCATTTCCGGCGGTTCGGCCTGCACTTGTGCCGGGCTTGCGACACGCGAGTCCTCGCGGATGTGGCAGCGTGAGTCGAGCTCGTTCAGTGTCAGCGTCCTTTTGGAACGCGACGGGCGTGTCGAAAACGGGTACAGTTCGTGGCGCAGAAGGGGATCGGCGCGGGAGTTTTTTGACTGCCTCGACCTTGAACGCATGGCTCGCAAGGCGCTAGACCGTGCTATGCTTAACCTTGAAGCAGTGGAGTGTCCGGCGGGCGTGATGCCCGTCGTCCTTTCCGACAGGGCAGGCGGTACGATCATCCACGAAGCCTGCGGTCATGGTATGGAAGCCGATCTTGTCTATGAAGAGGACTCGTGTTTTGCGGGCCTGGTCGGTGAGCCAGTTGCGGCCGACAACGTCACGATCGTTGACGACGCCACGGTCCCGGACGCGTATGGGAGCTATGACTGTGACGACGAAGGAACAGCGGCGCAGCGTACGGTGCTTGTGGAGAATGGAATCCTCAAAAACTATTTGACCGACCGCCGTTCAGCCATGCTGTACCAGCTACCCCTGACGGGCAACGGCCGGCGCAGCGGTTATTCGTCCATTCCCCAGCCGCGCATGAGCAACACGTTTGTGGTTCCTGGGACCGAAGACGAAGGCGAGATGATCGCCGGTGTCCGTCAGGGCCTTTATGTCAAGTCGATGGGCGGCGGCGAAGTGAACACGACGACGGGGGAGTTTGTCTTTGAAGTTACCGAAGGCTATCTGATCGAAAACGGCGCGGTGACGAAGCCCGTCAAGGGCGCCACGCTGATCGGCACTGGGCCTGAAGCCTTGAAAAACATTCGTGCCGTGGGAAAGCATCTCCATCTTGATTCTGGCATTTGCGAAAAGGAGGGACAGAGCGTTCCTGTGACAGACGGCCAACCTTCGCTGTTGATCGAAGGGCTTACCGTCGGCGGGACGGCGACAGAATGAACTCTAAAAATCGCTACAAGCCGCGCCGGAGCGCGAAAAAAACGCCGACGCGGTCGCGCGCACAGTCAAACGGCTTTGAATTCAGCGCGCTTTTCCGTCTTGGTCAGCTTCTTGTCGCGGCCGTGCTGCTCTATGTGACGGCGGCGCTTTTTACCAAAGGTGCCGGAGAACTGGGACAGGACGTGTCCAGTTACGTGCTTCGCTATGCCGGCGGCGGAGTGCTCCTGATCCTGCTGCACCTGTTTTACGGACTGCTTTGCTCGCTGCTGGGCCGTCAGGTTTCACGCGTGTGCAGTCAGTGGCTGGGAACGTTCAGCCTTTACGGCGCTGTCTGTCTGTTCCTGGGTCTGCTGCAAAAGCTGGACATAACGAGCAAGATAGGCCTGCTCAGTCCCGGGCTTTTGGGGCAATTCTTTTCAGGCCTGTTGCCGCGTTTTATTGGTACGATTGGCACGATGCTCCTGGGACTGTGCCTTGTTTTCGTTTCCGCGTTCAACTACGGGCACCTCAGTTCGGCGCGTGTGGCCTGGCTGCGCGAAAAATGCTCGGCGCTTCATCTGCCCAAGCTGCCTCGCTGGCGGCGGAAAAACGATGAATTCGACGAAAACGACCTGATCGTTTCTGACGCAACAGAGCCTGAGGAGCAGCAAAACACGCCTGCTCCCGAGGTTGTCTATGCTGTGCCGCCCGAAGAACCCCAGGTGATCGACGAGCCGGAGACCGAAAGGACGGAAGATAACGAAGAGGCCTTTGCCGAACAGGATCCCTCTGGCGAAAACGACGGAGCGGAAGAAGAGACGCCGGCTCCGGCGCGTAAGGCAGGTTTTTTCGCTGCGTTTGCTTCTGCTTTGCGTGAAGCGTTCTCCAATGACGATGAAAACGACGATGAAGAAGCGGAAGTTTCACGTGAAGTTGAGGATTTCGTCTCTGAAGAACGTGACGATGAGGATGATGAATCTTTTAGTTCTGAAGACGAAGACGCCTTTGAGGATAGACAAAACATCACCACTCAGGAGCAGGACGATAAGGAAAACAGCGGAGAGGACGAACAGACGACCGAGGCAGACGATCGTTTTGCGACTCGGGCTTTTGCACCGGAATATCCTTTGCCGACACGCCGTCCTTCACGCGTGCCCGAGGAAGGGTCAAAGGTAAACCGAGAGCAGATATCGACCCCTCTGACGAAAAAACCGCAGGTTGAGATCGAGCCCAGCGGCGCGCTTGACGGCACGGAAGAAACCGAACTGCCGCGCGGCCGCGTCATCGCGCCCGGCAGCTTCCCGCCGCCGCTTGATCTGCTTGGTCCCCACCGGGACATCCGCGAGGCCGTTGACGACGCCCAGGCGCAGGAAAACGGTGCCGCGGTGATCGAAGCTCTTGCTAACTTCGGCGTTTCCGCCGAACTCAGACGCACGATCATCGGCCCGACCGTCGTTCAGTATCAGATCCAGCTTGCCCCGGGGATCAAAGTCAGCAAGGTCTCTGCACTCGGCAATGACATTGCAGTTGCCCTCGGCGTTTCGGCGATCCGCGTTGAGGCGCCAATCCCGGGGACGTCATACATCGGAATCGAACTGCCGAACGTCAACCGCCGGGCTGTGCCGCTGCGACAGATCCTTGAGAGCGATGTGTTCCAGACGACCAAGCTGAAACTGCCGCTGCCTCTGGGGCAGACCGTTGACGGACGGATTCTCATTTCTGGACTCGAAGAGCTGCCGCACCTGCTGATCGCCGGAACGACCGGCTCGGGCAAGAGCATTTTCGTCAACAACTGTATCGTCGCGATGTGCTACCACAATACGCCCGAGCAGCTCAGATTCATCATGGTCGATCCCAAGCGTGTCGAGATGGGCATTTATGAGTCCTTGCCGCATATCCTCGCCAAACCGATCGTCACCCCCACGGCGGCCGTGCACGCTCTGGCATGGGCAGTGCGTGAGATGGAGCGCCGTTACGACGCCTGCTCGCTGGCGAAAGTGCGCAGCCTCGCTTCGTATAATGAGAAAGTCCTGCCCAAGGACCGCATGCCGCACATCGTCATCATCGTCGATGAGCTGGCTGACCTGATGATGACCGCGCAGAAGGAAGTGGAGGAGTACATTATGCGCCTGGCGCAGATGGCCCGCGCCGTCGGTATCCATCTGATGCTGGCTACGCAGCGTCCCTCCGTCAATGTCCTCACCGGAACGATCAAGGCCAACATCCCGGCGCGTGTGTCGTTCTCGCTGCCTTCGGTGGCCGATTCGCGGACGATCATCGACGTATCGGGCGCGCAGAATCTGCTCGGCAAGGGCGACATGCTCTTCGTCAGCACGCGTACTCCGCATCCCATGCGCATCCAGTCGCCTTTCATGGACGAGCAGATGAACATCCGTGTGGTCGAGTACCTGCGCAGCACGTTCGGCGATCCCGAATACGTCGATCTTGACGAGCAGGGTGAAGAACCCGGCGGCGGCAAGTCTTCGGATTTTCTCGAGGACAGCCGCCTTGAAGAGGCGATCAAGATCGTGCTCGGCACCGGCGTCGCTTCTTCAAGCGGTCTGCAAAGGCAAATGCGCATCGGTTTCACGCGCGCGGCCCGCATGATCGACACTATGGAATCAATGGGCATCGTCGGCCCGCAGAACGGCGCAAAACCTCGCGAGATCCTTGTGGACGAGGCCGAGGCGCTGGAGATCCTTGATCAGCATCGCGGCTAGCAAACAAAAAACGGTGAAGAAAGCCTGCGCCGGATCATCTTGATCCGGCAGGCTTCCGTCACCGTTTTTAAAAAACTCTGAATTTGTTGCGTTTGCGCCTGACGGCGATGCACAAAAAAAAAGAGACCCTTTCGGGTCTCTCAGCTGTCCGGCGAGCGGAAGTCCTGGCTGAAAACAGCGTTTCAGCACAAAGTGCGGCTTGTCCTGCAAAGAGTTTTGAGTTAGACCGCTCTCTTGACTTTGCCGGAACGAAGGCAACGGGAGCAGATGCGCATTCTCTTTGCTTCGCCGCAGCCCAGATCGACGCGGACGGAGAACAGGTTCAGCTTCCAGCGACGGCGGGTTCTGCGGTGCGAGTGGCTGATCAGGTTACCCGTAGCGGGTCCGCGGCCACAGCAGTCACATACCTGGGACATGTAAAAGCAGCCTCCTTTGTGTAGTGTTCAGTAACAACTAGTGGATTCTATCACACAAAGGGGTATAATGGCAAATGGGTTTTGACGATTTCGCCACATTTTTTAATAAGAAAAGAGCTCTCTTTTCGAGAGCCGTGACAGGAGCCTGAGATAATATGGATTATTCGCAGAAAATCGCGCGGCTTGAAGAGATCCTCAGTCAGATGGAACGCGGCGCGCTTCCGCTTGAAAAGACGCTCGAACTCTATCAGGAAGGCCAGTCGCTCGTCTGTGAGTGCCGCGCCTTTCTGAATCAGGCCGAGAAAACCGTGAAGAAGCTCGAAGACGACGGCTCTCTGAGCGAGTTTGAAGAAGAGGAGGAAGCGTAAATGGACTTTCGCAGCGAACTGAAACGCCGCGCCGCTCTTTTTGAAAACGAGCTTGGCCGCTTTTGCTCATCTCAGGATGCCGCGATCCCAGCGCGGCTGCGTGAGAGCATGGATTATTCGCTCCAGGCCGGCGGCAAAAGGCTGCGTCCCGTGCTCTGCATGGCCGGCGCTGAGCTGTTCGGAGCAGCGTGCGAGAGCGTGCTGCCGATGGCCCTGGCGTTTGAGATGGTCCATACCGCTTCGCTCATCCACGACGATCTGCCCTGCATGGACAACGATACATTGCGCCGCGGCAAACCGACCAATCATGTTGTCTACGGTGAGACGCTGGCGTTGCTGGCGGGGGATTCGCTGTTTCTCTACGCGTTTGAAACAGCACTTTCTGGCCTGCTCAAAAACGGCGCCGATCCTAAACGTGCGCTTGAAGCCGTGAAACTGTTCGCCGAAGCGCTCGGTCCGTCGGGGATCTGCGGCGGGCAGGTGCTCGATACAGATCGCGCCAGTCAGGAATCCCGGCAGTCATTCGTGAACGACATCGCTTCGATGAAAACGATGGTGCTGATCCGTGCGGCGCTGTGCACGGGGGCCATACTCGCCGGCGCTTCCGGCAAAAAGCTTGAGTGTCTGATGGAATACGGCCGCTGCGTGGGGATCGCTTTCCAGGTGGCTGACGATATTCTCGATGTCGTTGGCACGCAGGCTGAAATGGGCAAGACGCTCGGCAAGGATGCCGAACAGGACAAGCGTACGTTCGTCAGCGCCTACGGGCTCGACGGCGCGCGCGCTGTGCTTCATGAGCTGACGCAGAAGGCAGAAGATCAGCTAGCTGTGTTTGGCGAAAAGGCAGATTTTCTGCGCGAACTGGCGCTGTTTCTGGAAAATAGGACGCGCTGAGATGCTGCTGGACAGTATCGGTGCGCCTGACGACGTAAAAAGAATTGCGGCCGCAGACGTTTCGGCACTGTGTCGCGAAGTGCGAAGCCGCATTGTTGAAGTGACTCTGAAAAACGGCGGACATATGGCTTCTTCGCTTGGCGCCGTCGAGCTGATCACAGCGCTGCTGCGCGTATTCGATCCGTCGAGCGATCGCGTGGTTTTTGACGTGGGGCATCAGGCTTATGCGTGGAAGATCCTCACGGGCCGCAACGCCCGCTTTGACACGTTACGATGTGAAGGCGGACTGAACGGTTTCCCGCGCCGCGACGAAAGCCCGTTCGATCATTTTGGCGCGGGGCACAGCAGCACATCGCTTTCGGCTGCGTTGGGCTTTGCTGTCGCGCGCGATCTGCGCGGCGAGAAACATCACGTTGTTGCGGTCATCGGCGACGGCGCCCTGATCAACGGCGAGGCGTTCGAGGCGCTCAATCATGCCGGTTCGCTTGACACGCACGTGATTTTTATTCTCAACGACAACGCGATGTCGATCAGTCCCCGTGTCGGCGGCATGGCTCTGCACCTAGCGCGTCTTTCCACCTCGTCGCTCTATAAGGGCACGAAGAGCGTTGTCAAAACCGTCTGCCGCCGCCTGTTTCGCAACGATCGCGTCTATCACTGGCTGCAATCCGGCAAGAACGCCGTAAAAAAGGCACTTTTGCGCGGCAACCTCTTTGCCGATATGGGGTTGACCTACTGGGGCCCGTTCGACGGCCACGACGAACCTGAACTGGAACGCGTGTTCGAGCTTGCTAAGAACTACGACGGCCCTCTGCTTATCCACGTCGTCACGAAAAAAGGCAAAGGATATGCGCCTGCGGAAAATGACCCCGTTGCGTACCACGGAGTGCCGCGCGGCGGCGTGAAAAAATCGGGCGGCACGAAATCGTGGAGCGCCGCGGCAGCCGAGAACATCGAACGGCTCATGAAGCGCGACGAACGTGTCGTCGCGCTCACGCCGGCAATGGCCGACGGTTCCGGTCTGTGCGGTGTGCGTGCCCGTTACCCGGAACGCTTCTTCGACGTCGGTATTGCCGAAGAACACATGATAACCTTTGCGGCGGGCCTGGCGGCCGGAGGTCAAAGGCCGGTGGCCTGTATCTATTCGACGTTTTTGCAACGCGCTGTCGATCAGCTTGTGCACGACGTGTGTCTGCAAAATCTGCCTGTGATCCTAGCCGTTGACCGCGCCGGGCTTGTCGGCGACGACGGCGAGACGCATCAGGGGCTGTTCGACGCCAACTGGGCGAGCACGGTCCCGAACCTGACGGTGTGGTCGCCGTTTGACGAACCCACTTTGACTGCCGCGTTTGACGAGGCTGCCGCGCATGACGGACCTTCGCTGATACGTTATCCACGCGGCGCCGTTGCAGAGCTGAACGCTTCCGAAAATGCAGACAGAAACGCGCAGCGAACATTTATCGGCACAAACTCTTCCATCTGCCTTGTCGCTTACGGCGCTTCGTGCGCCGTCGCACTTCAAGCGGCCGACAGCGCCGAAAACAGCGGCCGTTCGCGGCCTGCCGTGCTGCTCCTGAACAGGATCAATCCGCTTCCTGACGACATTCTCGATCTTCTTCGCAGCTTTGCAAAGATCATCGTCGTCGAAGAAAGTTATCGACGCGGCGGGGTAGGCGAAAGACTCAGTCTGCTGTGCGGTCAGCGCGCTCTGAACTGCTGTGTCACGAGTGTGGCGATCGATCCGTTCTTTGTTGCCCCCGGCACGCAGGAGCAGCAGAGACGCCGCTTCTGTTTGACGCCTGAAGGGATCGTGCAGCTGCTATGAGTGCCAGGATTGCCAGACAGCGTCTTGATACGCGCCTTGTGGAAGAAGGATTGGCCGCCGACGTGAAAACGGCGTCTGCGCTGATCATGGAGGGACGCGTGCTTGCCGGCGGACAGCCAGCCAAGGGCGCGGGAACGCTGATCCGCGACGACGTGCCCGTGGCACTCAAAGGCGGCGACGGAACATGGGTCAGCCGCGGCGCGTACAAGCTGCTCACGGCGGTCGAGCGATTTGGACTTGATCTGAGCGGCCGCGTCTGTCTTGACGTCGGTTCATCCACGGGAGGATTCACGCAGGTCATGCTTGCCCGCGGCGCGGCGCGGGTCTACTCCGTCGACGTCGGATATGGCCTGCTCGACTGGAGCCTGCGCAGCGATTCGCGCGTGTCCGTTATGGAACGCACGAACGCGCGTCTACTGACGCCGGAGATGTTTTCGCCGGCGCCGGATTTTGCCGCCAGCGACGCTTCGTTCATCTCGCTTCGGTTGCTGCTTGAGCCAATGGCGAACGTCACGCTTCCCGAATCTGAGGCGGTCGTCCTCGTCAAGCCTCAGTTTGAGGCAAGAAAAGCGGACGTGGGGGAGGGCGGCGTCGTACGTTCGCCGTCTGTCCACGTCACGGTGCTGGGGGAGCTGTTGTCGTTCATTGCTGAGGAAACGCCTTGGTGCGTAACGGAAGCGTCATGGTCATCGATCAAAGGGCCGAAGGGCAACATCGAGTTTCTTCTGCACCTGCGCAAGGGTACGCCGTCCGCGGAAATCGACGTGGAAAAACTTGTCATGGACGCGCATGAAGCACTTGACCGCCGCTAATGCCTTGCGGTGATAACTTGTATACGGACAGAAATCTGCTAAAATCATCGTGTCTTGCGCTGTGAAGCGTGTCTGAAGGGAGGAACGGGCGTGAAATTCGGCCTGATCGTCAATTTGTCTAAACCCCAGGCGATTCGTCTTGCTAGCGAACTGTGTCTTTGGGGCGAGCAGCGCGGCAATCCGTTCCTGATCTATCCCGAGGAGGCTGTTGCTCTGGGCAGGGAATCCCTCACCAGAGAGCGCTGGCTTGAAGAGGTCGAGACGGCACTCGTGCTCGGCGGCGACGGCACGTTCCTCAAAGCCGCCCGTATGGTGCGCGAAACGAACATCAATCTGTTCGGTATCTGCACGGGGCATTTGGGGTTCCTTGCTGTCGGCAACCCCTTGCGCGCCAAGGAGGAAACGCTTCAGATCGAACGCGGGGATTTTACCGTGCAGACGCGGCGTTTTCTTGAAGGCGTCGTTACCGGACTGGACGGGCAGAGGCGCGTCTACGCGCTCAACGATTTCGTGCTCAAGGGGGGCGCTGCGCGTCTTGTTTCCATCGATACGCGGGTACAGGGCAAACCGATGTGCGAATACCGTGCCGACGGTCTCATCGTCGCCACGCCCACCGGTTCGACGGCCTATGCCTTGTCTGCCGGCGGTCCTATCGTTCCGCCCTCTCTTGAATGTATGGTGCTCGTGCCGATTTGCGCGCACACTCTTTACGCGCGTCCGACGCTGCTGGGGCCTTCCGACTGCCTGACGTTGCGTCCGGCCGACGGCGGTGAACTGTTCCTGACGGCTGACGGCGATGAGGTCGTGCCGATGAGAGGCGCAGAACGCCTGGACGTTCGTCTCTCGACAGACCATCGTGTCAACATGATTTCGCTGCCTCATTTCGATTATTATGACCTGCTTCACGAAAAGCTGATGTGGGGCTGGAATCCCGTGAACGAGGGGAGGGAGCGGCGTGCTTGAGGAACTGCGGCTGGCGTCTGTCGGCGGCATAGCCGAGGCGACGCTGAACTTCGGCGCAGGACTGATTGCGGTGACGGGTGAAAGCGGTGCGGGCAAGAGCAGTCTTGTGCGCGGCCTTGAGCTTGTCTGCGGCAAGCGCGCTTCTGCCGGCTCCATCCGTGCCGGCGACGAGACGGCGGCAGCCGAGGCGTTTTTCGGCGTCGATACGGACATCGACGGGCTTGATGATGCCCTTCAGCCACGCGAGGGCTCGTTCTCGATGAAGCGTGAACTGTTGCGTTCCGGCCGCGGTAAAAGTTCCATCCAGGGGCGTACAGTGCCCCTTAATATCCTGGCCGATACAGCGCCGTCGCTCATCACGATCCAGAGCCAGTTCGCACAGTTGGAACTGCTTGATCCAGAACGTCAGCTTCGTATCCTTGACGCCTGCGGCGGTAGGGAGTTGCGCGACTGCCGCACCAGACTGGAAACGGTCTTTTATCAGGTACTCGATATCGAGCGTGAATTGCGGCAGAACAAGGCGCGCGAGCGTGAAGTCACGCAGACCTACGGCGAGCTGACGGAAATCGCTCCAATACTCGAACGCCTGAAGCTGGAAAGCGACAGCGAAGACAAGCTCGCCGCCCAATATGAGGAAGACGAGCGCGAACTTCGCCGACTCCGCGAATTGCGCGGCCGTTTTCGTGTCCTGCGCGGCGATGAAGAAGGCGGCCTGATCTCTGAGCTGAGTGAGGCGCTTGACGGCGCGACCTCAGTTCTTTCCGGCGACGATCGTGAAAAAGCAGCTGAAGCTGCTCAAATGGCGTTGTCCGCCCTTGATTCGTTCGTCGATATGCTAGCGGCGCTCGCACCGGCAGAAAAGATCTCGGCGATCGAAGACGAACTTGAAGAAGTCGAGACGACGCTGGGACTTATCCGCAAATGCAAACGCGCGGCAAAGGCCGGTTCGTTTGCCGAACTGATCGACTTCTGGCACAAGGGAGAGGAAGAACTGCGTTGGCTTGGCGACGTTGTGAGAGTCCAGAACGAGCTGACAGAAAAAGCCACGGAAGCGAAAAAGGCACTCGCCAAAGAAGCCCGCACCCTGCTGGGGCTGCGCACTGCTGCCGCGAGGGAACTCGAACGCCGTGTCAGCGTCAACCTTGCTGATCTGGCTATGGAACATACCCAGTTCCGTGTCCGCGTCACTGAGACAAATAAACTCCGCGCCAACGGCGCGGAGAAAGTCGATTTCGTCCTGCTGCGCGGCGATACCGAGATCCCGGTAGCAAAAGCCGCTTCCGGAGGAGAACTGAGCCGTCTGCTGCTGGCCATACAGGTCTCGCTGCCGCCGCAGCTGATCGCCCCAACTGTCGTCTTTGACGAAGTCGAAGCCGGTCTCGGCGGTCGGGCTGCCTATCTTACCGGACTGAAACTGCGCGATCTCTCAACGCACGTCCAGGTCATTCTCATCACGCACGAAGCCAGCATTGCCGCAATGGCCAACCAGCATTACAAAGTCGAGCGCAGCGGCGACCTATCTTCTATTTCGCTCATCGAAGGCGAAGAGCGCGTTCGCGAGATCGCGCGGATGCTTTCCGGCCGCAGTGACGACGAAGAAGCACTGGCTCACGCGCGTAAGCTCCTTAAATGCGGAGAGAATCGCTGTGGGTGTAACGTACGAATGAGCAGGTCATAACAGAAGAGCGACAATAAAAGGCGCGTCATCAACTGATGGCGCGCCTTATATCGTCGCTTCTGAGATTGGCTTTTGATTACGAATTGCTCTCGCGGGACTGATGACGCATGTATGACTGGAGGTCCTTGGAAGTGTTGAGCAGATGGCTTTCCAACGCCCTGATCGTGGCGGGCAGATCATGGGCCTTGACGCCCTCGAGGATCTCGCGGTGCTGCTCTTCCGATTCCTTGCGCATCGAACTGAGGTGGTTGCGGATATAACGGTCGACCTGATGGTGCAACTTGATGATCGAGTCGATGGTCATGGGACGGTCGGCTGGCTCGTAGAGAGAAGTGTGGAAAAGAGTGTTGAGGTCGCGCCATTTGATCGGATCTTCTTCGTGTTCCATTTCGGCGAGGCGGCGTTCCTGTTCCTGGATCAGAGCGTTCGAGATCTGGTCAAAGGCGATCCTCATCACGCCGGTTTCCAGCCATACCAGCATATCGTAGATTTCCCGCGCGTCTTCCAACGTCAGCCCGGAAACGATCGCGCCGCGGCGTCCGCGGAATTCGACCAGGCCTTCGATTTCCAGCTGTTTCAGCGCTTCGCGCAGAGGAATAGGGGAAACTCCCATACGCGCGGCAAGCTGATTTTGCAACAACTGTTCGCAGTCACGCAGAATACCGCGATAGATCGCTTCGCGCAGGACGTTTGCGATATAGTATGAGGCTGCTTTATCA
>JAEEUD010000329.1 GCA_016286835.1 Pyramidobacter sp.
TCTCGTCACGACAGGTGCGCTCAGAGCGATCCGCTCGGCCGGTCTCGTGCTCAGCCCGCACTCGCGCGCCGAACGGGCCAGCGTGGCCGAAGCTGCCGTGCGCGCGCACATTCCCGAGCTTGAAACCGCACCGGTCGTCTTTCCGATGACCAACGACGCGGACAAGCGCGACGCGGAACTGAAAGCCCAGCTGGAAGCGCTGCGGCCTCGCTGGGAGCACGCGGAAACGATCGTCCTGCCCGTGATCGGCGACTCGACGCTCTACGCGACAGGCTTCTACCTCTATGAGTTGTGGAAGGAACTCGTTCCCGGGCTGGAACTCGTCCTGCTGCCGGGGATCTCGGCGCACTGTCTGGCTGCGGCTAAGAGCGGGAACTTTCTGGCAATGGGAACAGAGATCCTCACGATCGTCCCCGCTACGGCGGAGCCCGAAAAGATCGCCGCCGCCCTGAAAGCGACGGATGCCGCCGCCGTGTACAAACCGGTCGCGTTGCGCGAACAGTTGCGGCCGGTCGTCGAAAGCGCCGGGCCGTGGGCGCGCATCCTGCGCATCGACCGCGCCGGCCTGCCCGATCAGAAGATTTACGAGGGAAGCGCGGCGCTCGAACCCGCCGAGGAATACCTTTCGATCCTGCTTCTGTGGCGTTCATGAGCTGGGAGCGCCTCCTGCGCGGCGAACTTTCGCTGACGATCGACATCCTCATCGGCTTCGCCGTGGGCGCGCTCGTCATCCACACCGGGCTGGCAGACCGGCTTCTGTCGCGCCTGCTGCCGCGGCTGAAACGCTTCGGCATCGGCGCCACGCTGGGCGCGGCGCTGACCGTCAGCGTCGGCTCGTCGAAAGCAGGCGCGGCCGTCGTCGCCTCGGCGCTCGACAGCGGCCGCATCTCCCCGCGGACGGCCAAATGGGGCACGCTGCTGCTGGCCTTTCCCGCCTATCTGCGCCGCTGGGTGACGACGATGATCCTCGCGTGCAGCCTGGCCCGCCTGGCCGGAGCGCTGTTTGCGCTCACGCTGCTGTTCCGCTCGGCGGCAAAGTTCGCGCTGGAGCTGCTCATCCTCAACCGCGGCGAACACGACGACCAGCCGCTCGAGGAACTGGCCGGCACGAAAAAGGAATCGGTCAGGCGTTTTGCCATGCGGCTTTTGAAGACACTGCCGTGGGCGTGGCTGTTTTACGCGCTCGCGCTGCTGCTCGTGCCGCCGGCCGAACGGGCCCTGCACGCCTGGCTGAAAGGCAGTGAGTTTTTCCCGCTGCCAGCGCTGGCTGTCGCCGCCGCGTCGTTCGCGCACGTGTCGGCCGCGCTGGCGCTGGCCGGGGGCAGTCTCGCCGCGGGAGAGCTGACGACCGCGCAGGCCGTCTTCGCGCTGCTGTTCGGCAACAGTCTGAGCCTGCTCACGCGGCTCGTGCGCACCAACGCCGGCTACTATTTCGGATTTTTCCCGCGAGCCGTGGCGCAGTCGATGCTGGCATGGAACGTTGCCGTTTCGGCCGCTCTGGGGCTGCTGACGCTCGCTTTGGCGGCGCTGCCGCTGCTGTTTTAAATACACCCTAATCTGCAAGAGGTGAAGAGTTGTGAGACCCGAAGAAATCGAACAGGCGAGCATGAGGACCATCGCCGCCGAAATGGAGCCGTGGATCGGTCCCGCCGAAAACCTTGACGTGGTGAAGCGCGTCATTCACACGACCGCCGATTTTGAATTCCAGAAAAACCTGCGTTTTACGCCTGACGCCGTCGGCAAGGCACGCACGGCGCTGAAAAATGGCGCGACCGTCGTCACCGACACGATGATGGCCGCCGCCGGCATCAGCAAGAAATCGTGCGCAGCGCTCGGAGTTTCCGTCGTCTGCCGCATGAGCGATCCCGACGTGGCCAAAGAAGCCGTCTCACGCGGGGTGACGCGTGCCGTCGTTTCGATGGAACGCGCAGTCGCACAGACGCCCGAAGCGATCTTCGCGATCGGCAACGCGCCGACGGCGCTGATCCGCCTCTGCGAGCTCATCGACGAAGGCAAGGCCTGTCCCGCGCTCGTCGTCGGCGTGCCTGTCGGTTTCGTCAACGTGATCGAATCGAAAGAACGGCTGGCCCGCACTGACGTGCCCTCGATCATCGCCATGGGACGCAAGGGCGGTTCGACCGTCGCCTCCGCTATCCTCAACGCACTGCTCTATGGGATCTTCCGGGCATAAGGCCCTGCGCCAAGGCTTCACGACAGGCAGCTCC
>JAEEUD010000330.1 GCA_016286835.1 Pyramidobacter sp.
GTCGCCCTGATGGCGCTGAACATCCTCGACAAGTTCCGGTTCTACGAGAAGGACAGCGTGGAGACGTACCACAAGCAGATGGAAGCCATGAAGATGGCGTTCGCCGACGGTCTGTACTACATCACGGACCTCAAGGACATGCCCGTTCCGCCCTCGTTCTTCCTGACCGAGGAGTACGGAAAGAAGCGCGCCGCCGAGATGACGGAGACGGCGCAGCTGTACAGCCCCGTCGAGCCGAAATCCAGCGGCACGGTTTACTTCTGCTGCGCGGACAAGGAAGGCAACATGGTCTCGTTCATCCAGTCCAACTACATGAGCTTCGGCTCCGGCGTCGTCATCCGCGACACGGGCATCGCGCTGAACAACCGCGCCTATGACTTCTCGCTCGATCCCAAGTCGGTCAACTATCTGCGCGGCGGCAAGAAGACGTATCACACGATCATCCCCGCGTTCCTGATGAAGGACGGCGCTCCCGTCGGGCCGTTCGGCGTGATGGGCGGCTACATGCAGCCGCAGGCGCACGTGCAGGTCGTGATGAACTACGTCGACTTCAACCTTTCGCCGCAGCAGGCACTCGACGCGCCGCGCTGGCAGTGGACGAAGGGAAAGAGTTTCGTCGTGGAGTCGGGCTTCGATCCGGATATCGTAGCCAGCCTCAACGACCGCGGGCACGACGTGCAGATGACGTACGACTCGATCCCGTTCGGCAAGGGCGAGATGATCGTGCGGCTGCCGAACGGCGTGTACTGCGGCGGCACCGAGTCGCGCTACGACGGCAGCATCGCGCTCTACTAAGCGCGGACTGAAAAGGCCCCGGCGCGGGCGGCACGCCCGTCGGGAATCATCTTCTTACATTTTTAGACTGAAAGAGGTGCTGTATAAATGACATTTACGACGCAGTGGCAGGCAGTATTTGCCGTTCTTTTCGTGTTCTTCCTGGGCGATCTCATCGGCGCCCTGACCAAGGCGAAGATCTCGTCCATGTTCGTCATCATGATGGGCTTCCTGCTCCTGTTCATGACGAAGATCTACCCCGCCGACGTGATGAAGACCGCGGGCTTTGCCTCGGTTGCTCAGCTCGGACAGTATTTCCTGCTCTTCAACATGGGCACGTCCGTTGACATCCCCACGCTGCGCAAGGAGTGGCGCACGGTCGTCTGCGCCATCATCGGAATGCTTGTCGCCATCGCCGGCTGCGTGCTGATCATCCCGGTGATCGGCAAGGAGTACGCTCTGGTCGCCGCGCCCGTCGTCAACGGCGGTATCGTCGCCACCAACGTCATGGTGCAGGCCGCGACTGAGAAGGGCATGACCGTCGCCGCGGCGCTCGCGACGTTCGTCTTCGCCGTGCAGAAGTTCGTCGGCACGCTGCCGGCCTCCAACTTCGGACTGTCCGTCGCCAACGAGATGGTCGGCGAGATGCGCGCCCGCAAGGCCGCCGATCCGAACTACAGCTGGAAGTCCGAGCAGACCGGCGAGGTCGCCGCTGAGACGAAGCCCCCTCTGTGGACGCACTTCCGCAAGTACTACACAGCGTTCATCTGCCTGGCTCTGGCCGCGGGCGTCATCCTGCTCGCGAACGTCCTCGGCAAGGTCTGCCGCGGCTGGATCAACATGTCGATCTGGTGCATGGTGCTCGGTATCCTCTGCCGCCAGTTCGGCCTCGTCCCCGGCAACATGCTCCGCGATTTCGCGAAGGCGAACGGATTCTTCTCGTTCCTCGCCCTCTGCACCATCATCCCCTCCCTGTCGCGCATCGACTGGTCGCAGCTGCCCCAGATCGGCTTTAAGGCTGCCGTCATTTTCATCACCGTCACCGCCCTGCTGCTGGTGTTCTACATGCTGACGCCGGCATGGAAGATCGTCGGCAGCCGCGGGCTTGCCATCGGCATCGCCATGTGCCAGATGATCGGTTACCCCGGCACCGAGCTGATCGCCGAGGAGATCACCAACGCCGTCGCCCAGACCCCCGAAGAGCGCGAAGCCGTTTCCACGAGGATCCGCACGGCCTACGTCATCTCCGGCTTCACCTCCGTCACGATCCTCTCCGTCTTCATCGCCAGCGTTCTGGCAAAGATGATGTAGCTTTCGGTAGATACGATCAGAGCCGTCAGTCCCTTTTTGCAGGGGCTGACGGCTCTTTTTGTTTCCCTTGTTTCCGGATGTTGTGCTATTTTTTCTCGCGCAGTTCCGCAATCACGGGCCACACCAGC
>JAEEUD010000331.1 GCA_016286835.1 Pyramidobacter sp.
ATGGAGGACGATCCCTACGGCAATGTCCGTTTTGAGGGCGAAGACCTGCCCACGATCTACTCGCTTGACAAAGAAGGCCACACGCTGTTTGCCGGCTCGTTCTCCAAGATCCTCGCCCCCGGTACCCGCGTCGGCTGGTGCATCGGTCCCGCTGTGCTGATCCGCACGATGGCTGTCTTCAAGCAGGGCGTGGACACCAGCACCAGCATCGTCGCCCAGGCGCTCGTGTGGAAATACTGCTCGTCCGGCGCGCTCGACGCCTTCCTGCCCAAGATCATCGACAACTACCGCCGCAAGCGCGACCTGATGGAAGCGGCCCTGCGCAAGTACATGCCGAAGGGCGAAGCCGAGTGGACCACGCCGCACGGAGGGTTCTTCTACTGGATCACCACGCCGCATGTGAACGCCGCCGAGCTGTTCAAAAAGTGCGTGGAGCGCAAAGTCGCCTTCGTCGTCGGCGAACCGTTCTATCCCAACGGCGGCGGCGAGCACAGCTTCAGAATGTGCTTCACCTTCGCCACGCCCGAACAGATGGACACGGGCATCAAAGCCCTGGCCGAAGCGGTGAAGGAACTTCTGCCTGTGAAGGCGGAGTAATCTCTTTCACAAAAACAGTTTCATGTGAAATTTGAATGACAAGCGCGCCCGCACGGTCCGGGAAACACCCCGGTCCTGCGGGCGCGCTTAGATCTGAAATTTGAAGATATTGCATTGCTTTGTATTGCATTGTCATCAAAATCATGTATAATGTCCCCGAAAGGGAGTGATTTTTATGTCTTTGGCAACCATGTCGATCCGCGTCGACGCAAACGTCAAACGTCAAGTCGAGGAGTTCTGCACCGATGTCGGGATGAACCCGTCCACGGCTGTCAATCTGTTTTTCAAGGCGATGCTGCGCGAAAACCGTATCCCGTTTCCGATCGAGCGCGATCCGTTTTACACCTCCGCCAATGTTGAGCACCTGCGCCGCAGCATCGCGCAGGCCGAAGCGGGACGCCTGACGCCGCATGAACTGATCGAGGACGATTAACTCATGCTGAAAGCGTGGACCGACGAAGCCTGGGCCGATTACCTGTACTGGCAGGCGGAAGACAGGAAGATCCTCAAGCGCATCAACGCGCTCCTGAAAGACATCGACCGCAACGGCAACACCGGCCTCGGCAAGCCCGAGCCGCTGAAATACGAGTTCCGCGACTACTGGAGCCGCCGCATCACCGAAGAGCACCGCCTTGTCTACAGGATCGAGGACAACGGGCAGCAGATCACGATCATCTCGTGCCGCAAACACTACGAATAAGGAACGCGTCCGCGCGGCGGGAAAGTCATCCCGAACTGCGCGGACGCGTCTGTATTTCAGTTTTGGCTCCCGGCCTTTCCCCTATTCCTCATCCAGCACCTTGACGTAATACCCGTCCTTGCGGCGGTAGGCGCCGTGGATCTCGGTGTCGAAGCCGGGGAAGAGTTCGCCGGTCTCGGTGAGCATGGTCAGGTAGTCGAGCACGGCGGCGCTCTTTTCCGTGACCTTTTCGCCGGGCATCACCAGCGGCACGCCGGGGGGGTAGGGAAGGATCATGTCGGCGCTGACGTTTCCGAGCAGGTCGGTCAGCTTCACCTCGTGCGTCTCGCCGCGCAGGTTTTTCTGGAACGCCTGATACGGCGTGTATTCCATTTCAGGCAGCTCGTCATAGGCGTGGTACATCAGTCTGGGCAGGTCGCGCCGGCGCATCACCTCGTGCAGGCCGCGCGTCAGGCTCTTCAGCGTCGTCTTCGCGTAGAAAACGGGGTCGAGCTTGAACAGGTCGGGCATGACCTCGCGGATCGGGGCGTCGTTGTCATAGTCGCGTTTGAAGTCGGTGAGCGCGCGCAGGAGAGCTTTGACGCGCTGTTCGTCCACGCCGAGGGCGAAGAGGAAGAGCATGTGATACGGCCCGGTCTTCTCGGTGACGACGCCGTGGTTATTGAGGTAGCGCGCTACGACGGCGGCGGGGATGCCTTCGTCCATGAGCTGGCCCGTCGGGTCCATGCCGGGCGTGAGCACGGAAACGCGGATCGGATCAAGGTAGTTGAAGTCTTCGTCCGCGCCCAGGAAACCGTGCCAGCGCTCGCCGCGCGAGATCGGCCAGCACTTGACCTCGCTGAGGTCGTCGGGTTGCCAGCACTTGAAGAACCACGTGTCGCCGCGTTCCTCGTAGAGACGTTTCATCTCGCGGCGG
>JAEEUD010000332.1 GCA_016286835.1 Pyramidobacter sp.
TGCCAGGACGCTGAAAAACGACGAAAAGATCGTCGTCCAGTTTCCGGACGGCGACGTGTTGGGCACCGTCGATGAAGTCGCGTTGCGTGCCTGAGCTTTTGCTGCGTGAATCATCCACGGAAGGAGAATTGCCATGGAATATAAAATTGCCGATCCGTCTCTGGCCCCGGCCGGACATCAAAAGCTCGACTGGGCCTGGCGGTCCATGCCGGTGCTGAATGCGCTGAAAAAACGCTACGAGTCCGCCCAACCCCTTGCCGGAGTACGTCTTTCCGCGTGTCTGCACCTGGAGGCGAAGACGGCCTGTCTTCTGCGTGTCTTCAAGGATCTAGGCGCGGAAGTTCGCGCGGCGGGGAGCAATCCGCTGTCCACACAGGACGACGTGTGTGCCGCGCTGGTCGAAAGCGGCGTGTCCGTTTTCAGCCGCCACGGTATGAGCGCTGAGGAGTATCACGAAAATCTGCGTTCCGCTCTTGCCTTTGGTCCGACGGAGATCACCGACGACGGCGCTGACCTTGTCGCGACGCTCGTGACGGATATGAAGGACCTGATCCCGGCCGTCAAAGGTGCGTCGGAAGAGACGACTTCGGGCGTCAAGCGCCTGAAAGCGATGGAGCAGCAAGGCATTTTGCCGTTCCCCGTCATTTCCGTCAACGACGCCAACAGCAAGTATCTTTTTGACAACCGTTACGGTACGGGCCAGTCGGTGTGGGACGGCTTCATGCGCACGACGAACACGCTCGTTGCCGGCAAGACCGTTGTGATCGCCGGCTACGGCTGGTGCGGACGCGGCGCGGCGATGCGTGCCAGAGCCCTTGGGGCGCGGGTGGTCGTGACCGAGCTCGATCCTCATCGCGCCTTTGAGGCCGTCATGGATGGCAACGAAGTGATGACGATGGCACAGGCCGCGCCTATCGGCGATATCTTCCTCACCTTCACCGGCAACATCCACGTCATCCGCCGCGAACACTTCGAGCAGATGAAGGACAACGCCATCCTCGGCAACGCCGGACACTTTGACGTGGAGATCGACAAGAACGCTCTGGCCGCTCTGGCGGTCAAAAAAGAGCAGGCGAGAACGAACATCGAAACGTTCACGCTTGCCGACGGCCGCCGCATCAATCTGCTCGGCGAGGGAAGGCTTGTCAACCTCGCCTGCGGCGACGGACATCCCATTGAGATCATGGACCTCAGCTTTGCCCTTCAGCTCGAATCGGCGCTTTACGTGAACCAGCACGGACGCACTCTGCCTTCCAAACTCATGGACGTGCCCGAGGAGATCGACAAACGCGTCATGACCGTTAAGCTGCAGTCGGCGGGCATTGACCTCGATCAGCTGACGGAAGAACAGCGCGCCTATATGGCCGACTGGCGGGAGGATTAACATGTCAATCCTGTTCAAAAACGTCTATGCGCTCGACGGGACGATGGAGAAGGCTTGCAGGGCCGACGTGCTCGTCGAGGGCGAAAAGATCGCGCGTATCGCCGCACCGGAAACGCTCTCCGGCGAAAACTGCGAAGTGATCGACGGCAAGGGCGAGATGCTGCTCATGCCGGGCTTTTTCAATGCTCACTGTCATGCGGCGATGACGCTGCTGCGCGGACTCGGTGAAGAGCGTCCGCTGATGGAGTGGCTTGAGCAGAAGGTCTGGCCCGTCGAAGCGCACCTCGACGGCGAGATCGTCTACGCCGCAACCATGCAGGCCATCTGCGAGATGGCGCTCGGCGGCACGACGGGATTTGGCGATATGTATTACTTCATGGACAACGTCGCCCGTGCCGTCAACGAGACAAAAGTGCGCTGTTCCGTCGGCGTCGGCGTCGTCCGCGATCCGACTACATTCCATCAGATGCTCTACCGCGATTATGCCGACGTGGCCGGTCCCCGCATCATCAACAGCATCGACCCCCACGCGCCGTACACGGTCTCGCCGGAATACATCGGCAAAACGGCAGCCGAAGCCTGCAAGCGCGGGCTGCCGTTGCAGACGCATTTTCTGGAGGCCGAGTGGGAGCGCGGCTACATCATCGACACGCTGAAAATGACGCCTGTCGAGTATCTCGAAAAGACGGGATTGGCAAAAGTTCCGCATCTTGTCCTTGCGCACGGCGTGCAGTTCAAGGAAGACGAACTGGAATACCTGGCGGATCATCCCAATATCACGATCGTCCATTGCCCGGCGTCGAACCTCAAACTCGGCAGCGGCGTCGCA
>JAEEUD010000333.1 GCA_016286835.1 Pyramidobacter sp.
CCTTATTCAATGCCAGTCGCTCTACAGCCGCGACGGACGCCACGGCTTGTACTTTCAGTTCACTGAGGCGCCTGACCGCCTCGTCCTGGACGAACTGACACGTGCTCAGGCCAGCTGCCGCATACTATCCCCCGTTCTGTCAAAACAAACGGGAGCAAACGACAATTACCCACTTGACAGATAGAATTCAAAACGATAGAATCTCGATCAATATCCTACAAGAAAGGGAGGAAAGACAGATGAGCTATTTCGCAGTGAACGCGATGTGCATGATGATGGCTTGTATGATGATGTGCTGCCGCTCTTTGGCTGCCCATCCGTTTCGTCATGCTTTGACGACGTTCACTGCCTGAAAAGCCGTCAGCCTTTCGGTGTTTAGTGGATCAACGGAGCGGGAGCCTTTGGCTTGCCGCTCTTTTTTTGTTCGCTCTACTTTTGACGCAAAGGAGCCGCTTTTCATGAGAGCAAATTTACCGTACCGCGCAGAGCGTTTTCATCGTCTGCTGAGCTTCTGCCATTGCGTGAGGACGCGAATGTGACGCTTGCCTGTTTGCCATTTCTAAATGCCTCAAAGCCCCTCTGTTTCACTCCTGATATTTGTTCCAAGCGTAACATCACGTTCTCACGCTTTTGATCCACCCGCGGACCTTCGTCCCGCGCCCTATCATTTATTAAAGAAAGAGGTCATCTTCATGTCATACAAGTTTGAAACCCTTCAGCTCCACGTTGGTCAGGAACAGGCCGATCCCGCGACGGATTCCCGCGCCGTGCCGATCTATCAGACGACGTCGTATGTCTTCCACAGCGCTCAGCACGCCGCCGACCGCTTTGCCCTGAAGGACGTCGGCAATATTTACGGGCGCCTCACCAATTCCACGCAGGACGTGCTCGAAAAGCGTATCGCCGCCCTCGAAGGCGGTGTCGCAGCCCTGGCGCTCGCTTCCGGCGCAGCTGCGGTGACCTATGCCATCCTTGCGCTGGCTCATGCCGGCGACCACGTGGTAGCGCAGAAGACGATCTATGGCGGCAGTTTCAATCTGCTGGAGCATACGCTGAAGGATTACGGCATCGACACGACGTTCGTCGACACAGACGATCTTGCCTCCGTCGAAGCGGCGGTCAGGGAGAACACCAAGCTCGTTTACATCGAGACGAACGGCAATCCCAACAGCGATATCCCCGACATCGAAGCGATCGCGAAGATCGCCCACGCGAACAAGATCCCGCTGGTGATCGACAACACGTTCGCCACTCCGTTCCTGGTGCGCCCGATCGAATGGGGCGCGGACATCGTTGTTCATTCCGCCACCAAGTTCATCGGCGGGCACGGCACTACGATGGGCGGCATCATCGTTGACGGCGGCACGTTCGACTGGGCGGCGTCGGGCAAGTTCCCGCAACTGGTCGAGCCCAATCCCAGCTACCATGGCGTATCGTTCCTGCAGGCCGCCGGCCGGGCCGCTTTTGCCGTATACGTGCGCGCGATCATCCTTCGCGATGAAGGTGCGGCGATCGCTCCGTTCAACGCCTTCCTGCTGCTCCAGGGGACGGAGACGCTTTCGCTGCGTATCGAACGTCATGTCGAAAACGCGCTGAAAGTCGTCGATTACCTGAGCAAGCACCCCAAGGTCGCGAAGGTCAATCATCCCTCGCTGCCCGAGCATCCCAACCACGCGCTGTACAACAAATACTTCCCGAACGGGGGCGCGTCGATCTTCACTTTCGAGATCAAGGGCGGGCAGGAAGCGGCGTTCAGGTTCATCGACAACCTGAAGATCTTCTCGCTGCTGGCCAACGTGGCCGACGTGAAGTCGCTGGTCATCCACCCCGCGACCACGACCCACGGGCAGCTCACCGAGGAAGAGCTCGCCTCCGTCAACATCACCCCCGGTACGATCCGTCTCTCGATCGGCACCGAGCACATCGACGATATCATCGCCGATCTCGACCAGGCGTTCAACTCGGTTTCCGAAGTCTGACCGATTTCTCCCGGGCCCGGCTCCCTCGCCCCCATCCTGGAGCCGGGCTTTTTGTAACCATCTTTTTACCCCCATACTCAAGCGAGGAGTGGATCATTCATGACGATCATAGAATCTTTGAACGTGTTTTTCGGCGCGGCCAACGGATTTCTTTTCGGACCGATCATGCTGGCGGTTTTCGTCGGCACCGGCGTTTACATGACACTGCGCACGGGCGGCGTTCAGTTCAAAC
>JAEEUD010000334.1 GCA_016286835.1 Pyramidobacter sp.
CTGAACGGTCATGAAAAACGGCCGTCCAACGGGGGTTTTATCTGTACGCAGAGTAACCTATTCCGCAGCCTTGAAATTGTAGATCGGTCTGACGCGCGCAAGGATCTTCGCCGTCGGCGTGATCGCCGCGGCGATCTCTTCCAGGCTCTTGTAGGCCATCGGCGACTCGTCGAGGGTCTCGGCACTGACGCAGGTGCTGTAAATGCCGTTCATCTCGCGGCGGTACTGTTCGAGCGACAGCGTTTTGAAGGCGGCCGCGCGGCTCATCAGGCGGCCCGCGCCGTGCGGCGCGGAGCAGTTCCAGTCCCCGTTGCCGCGGCCTTCGCAGATCAGGCTGCCGTCGCGCATGTTGATCGGGATCAGCAGCTTTTCGCCCTTGCGGGCCGAGACGGCGCCCTTGCGCAGGATCATCGCGTCCGTGTCGATGTAATTGTGGATCGTGCAGAAACGCTCCTCGACGGTCAGCCCGAGCCCGCGGACGATCTCGTCCATCATTGCCGCCCGGTTGAGCGCGGCGAAGCGCTGCACGATGCGCATGTCGTGGATGTAGTCGTTGAACAGGTCGCCTTCAACGTAGGCGAGATCGCGCGGCAGGCCGTCCAGCCCGATCGCTTCCCGGGCGCGCAGATTTTTCAGCGCTTTCTGGATCTCGCGGTCGCGGCCTTCGGCTTTGTAGCGCGCGATCAGTTCGGCGATCTGTTCTTTCGACGAACCGACGAGGCGTTTGTAGCCCTCTTCCTGATAGAAGTTCGCGGTTTCCGTGCCCAGATGGCGGCTGCCGGAATGGACGACAAGATACAGGCTGCCGTCTTCCGCCCGTCCGGCTTCGATGAAATGATTGCCGCCGCCCAGCGTTCCCAGGCTGCACCGTGCGTAGTCGAGCTTGACGGACTGGGCGATGCGCAGCTCGCTCAGGTCGATCTGATCGTTGAAGGGGTGCGGCACGTCGCGAACGTTGCGGCCGCAGGGGATGCGGGAGCGGATCAGAGAATCGAGCGCCGCGCAGTCGAGCGATCTCTCGGCCAGGCGCACGGTCTCCATGCCGCAGCCGATGTCCACCCCGACCATGCCGGGCACGACTTTGTCGGTCAGCGTCATCGTCGTCCCGATGGTGCAGCCCATGCCCGCGTGCACGTCGGGCATGATGCGGATCTTGCAGCCCGCAAACTGCGGCACGTCGCAGACGGCGCGGATCTGTTCCTCAGCTCTCGCGTCGAGCGTGGCGGCAAAGCTCACCGCCGTGTTGAAGCGTCCCTGGATCTGTTTCATTTTGGTACCTCTGTTACATTCATTCCGATGGGAATGTGAAAGTCGCTCACGCCGGCATCAAGCGGAAAGCGTCCGGGACTTTCATACCCAGAAGAAGAATTTTAACAAAAGAAAACAGGATCGGCAAGGACTTTTTTAAAAATATCTGATCGCTACTCGTCCTTCACGCGCAGGTCGAGCACGTCGGGCCGCGCGTAGTGGCCGCAGGCGTCGAACTCCATGCGGCTGGCGGGGACTTTCTGCATGTCGAGGTCGGCGTAGATGATCGCCTCTTTGTCCCACACCGGCTCGGTCGCGTAATGTCCGAACGGATCGACGACGCAGCTGCCGCCGCGGCAGACGGTCTCCGGCAGCGCCGCGATCTCGCCGGGGCAGTGCAGACCGGCCGGGTACATGGCGCGCGTGAAGAACAGGTCGGCGTTGACGAACCAGCAGTGGCCTTCGATGGCGATGTGCCGGATGGTCGCCTGCCACTCGGGATTGTCGTTGGTGTTGGCGCTGATGTAGATGGTCACGCCCTTTTCGTACAGCGCCACGCGGGCCAGCGGCATGTAGCTCTCCCAGCAGATCAGGCAGCCGACGTTGCCCCACGACGTTTCCGCGACGGTGAAGTACGAGTCGGGCGCGTCGCCCCAGACGAGGCGTTCCGCGCCTGTGGGCTTGAGCTTGCGGTGGCGGCTGACGAGCGTTCCTTCGGGCGAGAAGATGAAGTTGCTGTTGTACAGCGTGGCGGTGGCCTCGGCACGTTCGGAGACGCCGATGCTGACCCAGGCGCCGGTTTCGCGCGCGGCGGCCGCCAGTGCCTCGCTCTCGCGTCCGGCGGCGAGGATGGAGTTGTCGTAGTACAGCTTCCAGTCGGTGCGGCCGTCCTCTTCGCGATGGCCGACGGTGTAGCCGAAGGTCATGCCGTAGGGATAGCCGGGC
>JAEEUD010000335.1 GCA_016286835.1 Pyramidobacter sp.
TCGGCGAGGGCACAACGGTGGAGGCCGACGCGGTCTTCGGCAATGAGAACGGCGAGATCGTCGTCACGGGCGACGATTTCGTGATCGAGTGAGGAGGATGCAACGATGGAGAAAATCGCCGGTCTGATCTGCGCCAACTATGAGACGCATGAGCTGGGTGTTCTGACGGACGACCGCACGATCGCGACGCTGCCCTACGGCGGCAGATACCGCATGATCGATTTCGCGCTTTCCAATATGGTCTCCTCCGGCATCCAGTCCGTGGGCCTGATCACCCCCTACAAATACCGCTCCATTTTCGACCACATCGGCGCCGGCAAGGATTGGTCCCTCGACCGCAAGGTCGGCGGACTGTTCGTCCTGCCCGGCTCCACCTTCGGCATCTCCGGCTCGCGCTCGCGCTTTTTGCTGCGCGACCTGATGCAGAACGACGTCTTCCTCAAGCGCTCGCTGGCGGATTACGTCCTGCTCACCTCGGTCGACAACGTCTACAGCATGGACTACCGCCCCATGATCCAAGCGCATGAGAAGAGCGGCGCGGACGTCACGCTGCTGTACAACACCTCCCCCACCGACGCGCCGGAATATCCCGGCCTCATCCTCGAGGGGAACCGCGTCACGGAGATCACATCGGGCGTCAAGGCAGGCGACGCTGTCTTCGCCTGCTGCATGATCATCAGCCGTATCCTGCTGCTCAATATGCTCGAGTGGTACGCGAGAGTCGGCCATCTCGATATCCTCGACGTGCTGCAGTTCGACCACAGCAAGATGGATATCCGCGCCTTCGAGTTCCCGGGCTACATCCGCCGCATCAACGACCAGAACGAGTACTACCGCTACAGCATGGAGCTGCTGCGCCCCGAGGTGCAGGACGAACTGTTCTTCAGCGACCGTCCGGTTTACACCAAGGTGCGCAACTCGGTGCCGACGAAGTATCTCAACGGCTCGGCCACGAAAAATTCCCTCGTCTCCCCAGGCTGCCTCGTCAAGGGCACGGTGGAAAACAGCATCCTGTTCCGCAACGTCAAGGTCGAGACGGGCGCCGTCGTGCGCAACAGCATCATCATGCAGTCCTGCGTGATCGGCGCCGGCTCCATCATCGAAAACGCCATCATCGACCGCGGCAACGTGATCGCCTCCGGCACGATCCTGCGCGGCACGGGCGAGAATATCTTTGTCCTCGGAAAGAAAGGAATCTGAACACACAAAGCCGCCCGCAGGGCTTTCCCGCGCAGCGGCTGCGGATGCCAAGGCATCCGGATACGGCGGGCCGAGTGCCTTCGGCCTGCGGAGCGGGCGGCATTTACGCCCGCTCTTGTCTCTTGAAAGGAGTATTTGAATGAGAAGAAAACTGAGAGTTCTGTTCGCCGCCTTTGAAGCGGCGCCGTTTCTGAAGACCGGCGGTCTCGGCGATGTGGCGGGTTCCCTGCCGCCCGCGCTGCGCGAGGAGGGCGTGGAGATCCGCGTCGTTCTGCCGAAGATCGCCTCGATCCCCGCCGAATATCAGGAGAAGATGACGCATGTCGCGGAGTTCCGCGTCCGGCTCGGCTGGCGCGACCTCTACTGCGGCATCGAGCAGCTGCAGTACCGCGGCGTGACGTGGTATTTCCTCGATAACGAATACTACTTCGGGCGCGAGGCCGCCTACGGCTACTACGACGACGGCGAGCGCATCGCCTTTTTCTCCAAGGCGGTCGCCGAGTGTCTGCCGTATCTGCCCAATTTCGCCTGCGACGTGCTGCACTGTAACGACTGGCACACCGCGCTTACGCCCGTGTACCTCTGCGAGGAGCACCAGGGTGACCCGCTCTACGAAAACATCAAAACCGTCTTTACGATCCACAATCTCAAGTTCCAGGGCATGATGTCCGATTATGTCCTCGGCGATATCCTCGGCTTTGAGGAGGACTCCCCCGCCGCGCAGCAGCTGCGCGATTTCGGCAGCACCGTCAACTACATGAAGGGCGCGCTGCTCTACAGCGACCTGCTGACGACCGTGAGCCCCACCTACGCCGAGGAGATCAAGACGCCCTTTTACGGCGAGCACATGGAGGGCATCTTCCAGTGGCGCGGCGACACGCTCTCGGGCATCCTGAACGGCATCGATCCCGCCGCCTTCGATCCCGCTGCCGATCCCTTCCTCCCCGCGCAGTTCACCGCGGAGGACCGCTCCGGCAAGGCCGTC
>JAEEUD010000336.1 GCA_016286835.1 Pyramidobacter sp.
CATCGCCATGGTTGCGGTGGGGGAGGGAATTGGCAAGATCGGATCGCATCTTACGAAGGGCGTCGATTCTAGGGATTCTAGCGATTCCAGGGATACTAGCGATTCTAGGGATACTGGCGATTCTAGCGATCCTAGGGATTCTGGCAAACACGATAAGAAATTCACCAGTGATTTCTTGCCGATCGCAGCCCTCGTTGTCTTCGCCGGGGTCTTTGTCTTTCAGGCCCAGACGCCAGCGGGCAAGGTCATGTCGGCCCCCGAGGTTGAATTGCCCGCAACGTTGGCGGGGTTCACGTCCGACGAAGTGCGCTACTGCCAGAACGAGCAGTGTGGCGGCTTCTTTGCGCTGTCGCGCCTGTCGCCGCCCGCGACGAACTGTCCTGTCTGTACTGCGGCGCTCGATGGCATCGCGCTGGGCGAGCATCGCATCCTGCCGCCGGACACGCAGTTCCGCCGCCGGCTTTACCGTGCGTCGTCAGGCGCCGAGTTTCTCGTTTCGGCCGTCATCGGCGGCGAGACGAAAAACTCGATCCACCGTCCGGAACTGTGCTTGCCGGCGCAAGGCTATCTGATGTCAAATCCGCATGATGTCGTCATGGCGGGACGTCCGTTCCATGTCGTCGAGATGCGTTCGCCCGGCGGTCAGCCCGGCACGATGGCCTATACGTTCTTCAACCAGGACGGCCTGCGCACGGCCTCGCATCTTCGCCGTATTTTCGTCGATGTCTGGGATCGCTCGTTCCACAATCGCATCGATCGTTGGGTGATGTTGACGGTGCACGTGTCGGCGCCGAACGGCTTCACGTGCACGTCGCCGCACGATCGCGCCCAGCTGGACGATCTGCTCAAACGTTTGTCGGAGGGGTTGCCGTGAGTTCCGTGATCCAGTCCCTGTTGTCGTTTTTGTCCGCCACCGCGCCGTGGTGGGGGGCCTTCCTGGGTGCGTTGGCGCTGACGCTGGCGCTGGTGCCGCCCGTGCGCGCGCTCAACCGCTGGCTGGGGCTGGTGGACGCGCCGTCCGCCCGGCGCATCAACACGACGCCGATTCCGCGCGGTGGCGGACTGGCCATCTATCTGGCGCTGCTGGTGCTCGCCGTGATCTTCCCGCACGTGTTCGGACGGTCCATCATCCAGGGGATTTCAGGTCTGTCCGTGCTGCGCCTGCTGCTGCCGCCCACGCTGCTGGTGCTGCTCGGGTATGCGGACGACAAGTTCGGCCTGCCGCCCGTCGTCAAGCTCCTCGGGCAGATTGCGGTGGCGGCGTTGGCCGTGTTCTGGTTCAGGCTCGGCTTTTCCGGCATCTTCCCGAAGCTGCCGTTCGTGCTCGATGCCGCGTTGACCATCTTCTGGCTGGTGGGCGCGATCAATGCCTTCAACCTGATCGACGGTCTCGACGGCCTGGCTTCCGGCCTCGCGTTGATTGCCGTCGCGGGGATGACGGGCACGCTGTTCTGCATCGGGCGCGGCGGGATGACGCTCTTCCATTTCGCGCTCATGGGTGCGCTGCTGGGATTCTTGCGCTACAATTTCCATCCGGCTTCAGTTTTTCTGGGCGATTGCGGATCGATGTTCCTCGGCTACATCGTGGCTGTGCTGCCGCTTGTCACCCAGACCTCGAACTCGTTCCTGGTAGGCATGGGCATTCCGCTGCTGGCGATGGGCGTGCCGATCTTCGACACGTTCCTGGCCATCGTGCGGCGCACGGTGCGCGCCGTGCTGCGGAAGGAGGCGGCGAATGGCGCCGATCCGGGGAATGGCCATGTGATGACGGCCGACACCGACCATCTCCACCATCGTATCCTCCGTCGCGTCGCCTCGCAGCGCAAGGCGGCGTTTGCGCTCTACGGCTTCGCCGGACTGCTCGTGCTGCTCGGCGTCGGCGGGCTGCTGCTCAAGGGACGCGCCGTCGCGCTGTTCATCGTCGGCTTCATGGCCGTGGCGTACATCGTCTTCCGCGACATGCGGCGCGTCGAGCTGTGGGACGCGGGACGGCTGCTGAACGACGCCGCCCACGCGGCCACGGTCGTCTCGCGTCGCCGTCGGCACCTCGTGGCCGTGCCGCTTCTTGTCGTGGCAGACCTTTCGGTGCTGGTGCTGTCCTGGCTGGCCGTGTCGCTCATCCTCAACCTGCCGATCACCGGCAAGACAATTGCGCGCTGGCTCGTGCTGCGTACGGTGCCAATC
>JAEEUD010000030.1 GCA_016286835.1 Pyramidobacter sp.
GAGTGCAAATTCCGCAACGAGCTGACGGGCATCGAAGTGTTGCGCGAGCTGAAAGAAAAGTCGGAGTGTCTCTATTCGTTCAAGAGGCGTTTTTACGCGCTGTTCTCCAAAAGCGGCTTTTCAAAAGAACTGCGCAGTCTGGCCAGCGGCAACCCGTCGCTTTTGCTCTTCACGCTTGAAGAAATGTACTGAACTATCCCGCGCGGCACTCGTTCGAAATTTCGGGCGCAGCGCGTTTTTAATTGGGTGTTTCACGTGAAACTCATTCGCTGAACGCAATTCCGCAGGAAAATCGCCTTGACTTGAAGCTGACTTGAGGTGTTATACTTTGCTTTAACACATGAGTTCTATAATTGGGCCGCAACGGCTGAAGGGGTGTCGGCAATGGAATACAGAACGCTGGGACGCACGGGCATGAAGGTTAGTGCGATCGGATTGGGCTGCGAGGGGTTCACGGACAAGACGGCCAACGAGGTCAGGGATGATTTTTCCTTCGCGTCGTCGCTGGGGATCAACTTTTTCGACTGCTACTCTTCCGATCCCGAGCTTCGCTCGAACTTCGGCGCGGCGCTGGCGGGACGTAGGGAGAAGTTTATCATTCAGGGGCATCTCTGTTCGTCCTGGGAAAACGGCCAGTATCTGCGCACGCGCGACATGGCAAAGACGCGCGCGGCCTTTGACGATCTGCTCACGCGGATGGGAACGGACGTCATCGACGTCGGCATGATCCATTACAGCGATTCCGCCGACGATCTGCGGCAGATCCTCGAGGGCGAGATCATTCAGTACGCCGTCAGCCTGAAAGAACAGGGCAAGATCCGCGCGATCGGCCTCAGCAGCCACAATCCGCAGGTCGCGGCCGCGGCGGTGAAAAGCGGGCTGATCGACGTGCTGATGTTCTCCGTCAATCCCTGCTACGATCTCCAGCCGGCGGACGAAGACGTGGAGCGCCTCTGGGCCGACGAAAGCTATGAAAAGCCGCTGGAAAACATGGACAAGGACCGGGAAGCGCTCTACGAACTGTGCGAGAGGCTGGGCGTCGGCATCGATGTGATGAAAGTTTTCGGCGGCGGCGACCTTCTCGACGCACAGAACTCTCCGTTCGGCCGCGCCTTCACGCCGGTGCAGTGCATCGAATACGCGCTTTCGCGTCCCGCCGTCGCCTCGGTCATGGCCGGCTGCCGGACGCAGGAGCAGATCAGAGCGGCGGCCGCGTGGTGCGACGCCGGCCGTGAGGAAAGGGACTTTTCCCCGGTCATGCGCGGTCTGGACCGCTTCACCTGGACCGGCCACTGCATGTACTGCGGCCACTGCGCGCCCTGTCCCAAGGGGATCCACGTCGCTTCGGTGACGAAATACCTCAATCTCGCCCGCGCTCAGGCGTCCGTGCCGGAAACCGTCCGCGAGCACTATCTGCTTCTTCCCCATCACGCGTCCGAGTGTATCGCTTGCGGCGCCTGCGAGACGCGCTGTCCCTTCGGCGTCGACATCCGCGGCAACATGCGCGAAGCCGCGGCCCTGTTCGGGAAATAGCGCTGTCCCCTCTACGCCGATCCAACGCTCTGCCGGCTTTGTGACCGGGCCGGAACATGGATCAGCCCCTGTAATAATCTCTGCATTTCAATTCTGAACGGAATAGAAAATCCCGCACGTCCCGATTTCTGGCTTGGGACGAGCGGGATTTTTCTGTTGAGTGTTTTACGTGGAACTTTTTTCTTCGCGGTCACACCGTGGGGGCTCGGAGCGGTAGAACCGCATCAGCTCTTCGGTGTACTCGCCGCTGCCATCGTAGATGTACAGCGGCGGCAGCACGGTCATCGCCGGGCCGCCGTTGCGGCGCGCTTCCAGCAGAAAGACGGAAGCGTCCTTGGCAGGCGTGGGATGGACCATGCGCAGGAGACGCGGCTCGATCTTGTACGCACGAAGCGCCGCGAGCGTGTCAGCCAGACGCAGTGCGCGCATGACCATGAACAGCCGGCCTTTGTTCTTCAGCAGAAACGCAACGGCCGCGCACACGTCATCGAGCGTGCACAACTCTCCCTGACGGGCGACGCGGTTGACTTCGCTCTCGCTGCGCCGGCCGAAGCCCGGATCTTCATAGGGCGGGTTGACGACGACAGCGTCAAAGCTCTGGTGCCGGTACAGCCGGCGCACGTCGCGCAGATCGCCGGCGCGAAAGGCGGTGTTTTCCGTCAGGCCGTTGCGGCCGGCGTTTTCGCGCGCCAGTTCGACCAGATGCGGCTGCACGTCCAGCCCTTCGACGAACGCGCCGCCGAAGCGTTTGGCAAGGATCAGCGACACGGCGCCGTGGGCGCAGCCGAGCTCGATGGCCCGCTCGCCGCTTTTCAGGGCGGCAAAACCGGCCAGCAGCACGGTGTCCATGTTCACACGGGGGCCGTCTTCGGGCTGGATCATGTCCAGAAAGCCGTAGAGGATGGCCTCGCCCTTCACGCTCGGCCCATTCACTCCCATTGGTCCACCTTGACGGAGACGATCTGCGACAGTCCGGGCTCGCTCATCGTCACGCCGTACATCACTTCGGCGTGCTCCATCGTCTGACGGCGATGGGTCATGGCGATGACCTGCAGATTTTTCGAGTAGTCGGCCACCATCTGCGCAAAGCGCGTCAGATTGGCCTCGTCGAGCGCAGCGTCCACCTCGTCGAGCACGGCCAGCGGCACTTTTGCCACTTCCATCGAGGCAAACAGCAGCGACAGGGCCGTCAGCGACTGTTCGCCGCCGGAAAGCTGGGCCAAAAACAGCGTTTTCTTGCCCGGCGGCCGGGCGACGATCTCCACGCCTGTCTCCCACAGGTCCATTTCCGGCTGCGCGCGCAGGTGCGCTTCGCCGCCGCCGAAGAGGCGCTGGAACAGCTCGTCGAAGCGCTTGTCGATCTTCACGAGCGCGTTGTTGAAGAGCGTGCCGGCCTGCTTGTCGGTGTTGGCGATGAGTTCTTTGAGGCCGTCCATGCCCTTTTGCACGTCGGCCAGCTGCCCGCCAAGGTATTCAAGGCGCTCGGCCAGCGACTGATCTTCCGAGAGGGCACCCATGTTCACGTCGCCCAGCTCGCGAAGCTGGCGCTCGACGTAGCGCGCGCTGTTTTCCAGCTTTTCGGCGCTCTCATCGCCGGGCGTAAAGTCTGCCGGATAGGGATATTTCTCCTCGTTGGCGGAGATCAGATCGGCCAGACGCTCGCGTGTCTTTTCGATCTCGGTCCGCGCCACCAGCTCGTCGCGCGTGAGCGTGTCGAACGTCGTCTGCGACTTCTGGCTGCGCAGGAGCTGACGCTCCATGCGCGTCGCGGCGCGGGTGTTGCGTCCGTCCAGCTCGGCGATCTTCGTCTCGATCTCTTTCTTCTGCGCCTCGCGTTCGCTTCGCTCGGCCCGGAGCGCGTCCTCTCGCTCGCTCAGAGCAGCCAGTCCGGCGACGCTCTGGCGCGAGGCGGCAGAGTTGGCGCTCAGTTCCCGGCGCAGATCGGACACGGCGCGGACGGAACGTTCCAGTTCGGCCTTTTTGCCGGCCAGACGCTCGCCGGCCAAAGCCGCCTGCGTGCGCAACTCGGCCAGTTCCCTGCTTTCGCTGTCGTCGGCGTCGGGCAGCGCCAGCGCTTCGATCTGTGTTCGCAGCCCGGCGGCGTCAGCTTTCAGCTTTTTGGCGGAGCCGCGGCACTGCTCGATGCGCGACGCGGCGGTGGATTCTTCCGAGAGCAGGGCGTTGAGCTCTTCGGTCTGTTCGCGCAGCGCGCGGCGCAGGCCTTCGGTCTTCGATTTCTGCTCGTCGTGGACGCGGCGCTTGGCTTCCAGAGCTTCGCGCGCTTTCGCCTCGGCCTTTTCGGCCGCTTCCAGCTTTTTGGCGATCGTCGTCTGCGCTTTCGTATCGGCTGCCAGACGATTTTCCGTCTCGGCGATCATGTTGCGCAGCGTGATCGCGCCGACGCTGCGCTCGGTCTTGCCGCCGCTGACGGTGCCCGAGGGGGAGAACACCTCGCCGTCGAGCGTAACGATGGGATAGCGCGCCGTCGCAGCCAGGCGCGCGCCAGTATCGTAGTCGGCAACCACAAGCACGTCGCCGAGAAGGTGCTGACATGCCGGCAGCCATCTCGGGTCGGGCGAGACGAGGTCGATGGCCCAGCCCAGCACGCCCGCGCCCGCCGGCGCTTTACCGGCCCGGGGCGTACGGCAGCGGTCGAGGGGCAGGAACGTGGCGCGTCCGCCGCGGCGCTCTTTGAGCAGGTCGATGCCCGCGTGGGCTCCGCTCATGGTGTCAACGAGCAGCCAGTACTGGCGGCCGCCCAGATAAGCCTCCAGGCAGGCGGCCAGTTTCGCTTCGCAGGAAAAGGCCTCCACGGCCGGGACCGTTTCGATCTTCAGGCGGCCCAGTCTGACGGCTGACAGCACCATTTCCACGGGTTTGGGGTACAGGCCGGCCTCAGCGCGTGTCTTCAGCTGTTCCAGCTCGGCTTCGGCACGGGCGATCGACTGGCGCAGGCTGCGCGCGCGCACGGCCATCTCCTGGCTCTGCGTGGCCGCTTCGCCGCGCTGTTTTTCCAGCGCGTCAAGGACGTCCTCGATCTCTTCGAGCGCTTCGTCGGCTTCCGTCAGGCGCGTGACGAGTTCGCTCCGCTGCTCGCGCAGCCGGTTCAGGGTGTTCTCGCGCTCCTGTCCCTGCGCTTCGAGCGTCTGGGCACGCGCTTCCATCTGCTGTGCTTCTTCCAGCAGCGAAGCCTCGCGCTCGAGCAGTTCCTGGCGTTTTTTGCGTGCTTCTTCAAGACGTTCGTCACGCTTGGAGAGGCGGTCTTCGAGGTCAGCCAGCCGGACGGAGAGCGTGCGCTCCTCGCCCGTCAGCTTGCCGGCCTGCGCGGCCAGCTCGCCGCGGTGTTTCTCTTCTTCCTTGAGCTGCGCGTCGAGGCGGTCATGCTCTTCCTGATAGCGCCGCAGAGCAAACTCACATTCGCTCTTTTCGGCGTTTAGGGCCATCTGCCGGCGCAGCACGTCGTCCAGCCGCGGCTGGAGCTCGTCCAGCTCGCCGGCCAGTCGCGTACGCTCGCGCGCGTATTCGCTGCCGCGCTCGCGCAGCACGTCGAGCGCGCGTTTCCACAGTTTGGCCCAGCGCTCGGCAAGACCGAGCCGCGACGCAGCTTTTTCGTGTTTTTCCTCCAGCCCGGCCAATTTCGCCTCTTCGGCGCTGCGTTTGGTGTGATAGAGCACGCTTCGCAGATCGGCCAGGCGTGTCTGGTATTCCTTCGCCTTGCGGGCGTTGATCAGATCGGGGGCGATCTCCTCGCGCCGGGCGCGCAGCTCACCCATCAGCGTGTTGAGGCGCATCAGCTCTTCAAGCGACTGTTTCAGCTCTTCCTGAGCGCCGTCGCGCTTTTTGCGGTAGAGGTCGATGCCGAACAGCTCTTCCAGCTGCAAGCGGCGCTGGAACGGTTTTTGCAGCACAGCCGCGCCGACCTCGCCCTGACCGATGAAGGCCGAGCGGTCGCCCTCAAGCCGCCACTGCTGCTTGAACTGCGCCAGATCCTGCACGCGCGTGCGGCTGCCGTTGACGTAGAGCGTGCCGCCGGAAGCGTCGAGATGACGGCGCAGCGAGACGTGCGAAGAGCCTTCGACGAGGTCGAGCGACACTTCCGTCTCCGTCGCTTCGGACAGGCCCGCCGAGCCCTGAAAGATCAGGTCGCTCTGGCGCGTGATACGAAGGCGGGCCGCGCCGCTTTCGCCAAGCACCCAGCGCAGCCCGTCGAGAATGTTGCTTTTGCCGCTCCCGTTCGGCCCGACGATGGCCGTGAAACCCGGAGCGAACGGAAGCTGATGCGTTCCGCCGAAACTCTTGAAATTTTTAAGGGTCAGCCGTTCGATAGACAACGCTCCTGTCCCCCCTTCCGCGCGTCAGCGTCAGTCGCGCCTCGACGCCGGCAAGCGTACCCTGCAGGTCGAGACGGAACTTTTCCAGCGGCATGGCGCTCTGCCCGCGCAGGAAGATGCGCCGTCCGAAAAACTCTTCCCACGATGAAAGGTACACTTCGGCCACGTACTTCGCCGTCGCATCGTTCACGTCGATCAGCACGGCTTCGGCACGTCCCGACATGAAGACCTTGCGGATGAAGCGCTTGAGCATCAGCGCGACGCCGTCTTCCTTGAGCACGCGTGCGCTCGTGCCGCACAGAGGGCACGGACGCGTCAGCACCGAGCGAAGATCGGAACGCGCCCGCTTGCGGGTCATTTCGACCAGCCCCAGCTGTGAGATGCCGTACACGCGCACGCGGCAGCGGTCGGCAGCGCAAACTTTTTCCAGCTTCGCCAGCAACGCCTTGCGGTCTTCCTCCGGCTCCATGTCGATGAAATCGACAACTATGATGCCGCCGATGGCGCGCAGGCGCAGCTGCCAGGCGATCTCCTCGGCCGCTTCCAGATTGGTGGCCAGCACCGTCTCGCGCAGGTTCTGCCCGCCCGTGTACTTGCCCGTGTTCACGTCGATGACGGTGAGTGCCTCGGTCTGGTCGATGACGAGATACGCGCCCGATTTCAGCCAGACCTTGTTGTCCAGCAGGGCGTCGATCTCCTTTTCCATATCGTAGTACTCGAACAGCGGGATGTTGCCGCGGTGAAACGTCAGGCTGGGCAGCGATTCGGATTCCTTGTAGCGCTCCAGATATTCCCTGACGCGGTCGTATTCTTCCTGATTGTCGACGATGATCTGCGAAACTTCCGAGTTCAGCTCGTCGCGCAGGACGCGGCCGACCAGCCCCATGTCCTTGTAGAGCAGGCACGGTGCCGTCTGACGCGCGGCGTTTTTCTCGATGTCGCGCCAGAGCGTTTTGAGCTGTTCAAGGTCGGCCTGCAGCACGTCGGCGTCCACGCCTTCCGAAGCCGTGCGCATGATCAGGCCGAAGCCGGCCGTATCCATGCCGCGGACCGCTTCTTTGAGGCGCGCGCGCTCTTCCTCGCGTGCGATCCGCTTGGAAACGCCTACGTCATGCCCGCCGGGAACGAGCACAAGGTAACGCCCGGGCAGCGACAGCCGCGTCGTCACGCGCGCGCCCTTGTTCTTGCGCGCCGTCTTGACGACCTGGACGAGGATCTCGGCGCCTTCGCGGACCGTGACGCCGCGGGCGTCGTTGAGGTACAAAAAGCCGTTGCGGCCGTCGCCGAGTCCGACGAACGCAGCGTTCATGCCGGGCAGGACGCTTTCCACGCGGGCTTTATAGATCTCGCCGCTTTTCTGACACTCCCACATCCGCTCGATGAAAAGCTCGCTGAGACGACCGTTTTCCACGATCGCCACGCGCGATTCCTCAGGATCGACGGTGTTCGCGAGGATCACGGTGTCCGGCCTGTTTTGTTCTGTTTCCTGCGTATGATGTTCCATGTGCAACGTCTGCATGTTCACGTTCCTTATATAAAACGGCCGTTCGCGCTTCACTCGCTCAGAGCAGAGGCGCGACTGTCCTGTCGTTCGCTCTCCACCGTCCCAGACAGAGACGGGCAACACACACATCCGGCCAGCCCGCGATCAGTCCGCGTTCTGTCAGCGCTTTGACGAGCGCGCCGGGACCGTTCTGGGACGGATCGAGCATGACCAGTTCAATCCCGTCGGACACGCGTTCCACACTCGGTACGGCGTCGGCGGCAAAAGCGTCTTTCAGCGCGTTTGCCGTGTCGTCCAGACGCGAGAGATCACGCGGACAGAGCCAGTATTTCGCCGCGTCAAAGCATTTGTTCAGCGACATCGTGTCGGCTGGGATATGCGCGGCCTTCAAAAAGCGGAAACCGGCCGGCGATGTCGCGTTCAGTCGCTCGACGGCTTCCGGCGGCGTGACGGTCGTCTCGAACCAGATCTCCGCCGTCTCGTACAATGAGATGACGCCGACGGGCAGTGCCGGCCCCATGACGATGTGCGGATGGGGCGACATGCCCTGCGTCAGGCCCACACGCAGGCCGGCCCGGCGTGCGATGCGACCGAACAGCTGCGGCAGCTCGACATGGCGCACAAAGCAGGCGAAGCCGCGTTTTTCAAAGATAAAACGAATGCGGTTCATCGGCTTCCTCCGCTCCACGCGCAGCCGCGTTTTTCCCAGCCGCAGGCGTTGCACGAAGCGCTCCGGCAGTCGGGCGTCGGGCGTGCTTCCTTCGACTCCCGGTACTCGCGCAGCAGGACCTCTTCCGGCAGGCCGCCGTCGATATGATCCCACGGGCAAGCCGCGTTCTCGGGCCGTTCGCGCTGAGCGTACCAAACAGGATCGACGCCAGTATTGACAAACGCCTGCTGCCAGCGGTCGAGGCTGAACGTCTCGCTCCAGCTGTCAAAGCGTTCGCCCAGCCGCCAGGCTTCGAGGATCGCGCGCCCGACGCGGCGGTCGCCGCGGGCCAGCACGCCCTCGATGAACGACTGCGCGGACTCGTGATATTTAAAGCTGATCGCGCGCGAACGGATCTGACGCTTCATAAAAGCGCCCTTGCGCGCCAACTCCTCGCGCGTGCTTTGCGCCGCCCACTGGAACGGCGTGTGTCCCTTGGGGACAAAACCGGCCACGGAGACGTTGATCTGCGCACGGCGGGTGTGTTTTTTGCCGATCGCGGCGGCGTGCTCGGCCAGTTCGACGATGCCGGAAAGGTCGTCGTCGGTCTCGCCCGGCAGGCCCATCATGAAATAGAGCTTGACTTTCTGCCAGCCGTGCGCGAACGCCGCTTCCAGCGCCGCGTCGAGGTCAGCATCGGTCACGCCCTTGTTGATCACGTCCCTCATGCGCTGACTGCCGGCCTCGGGCGCCAGCGTCAGGCCGCCTTTTTTCATCACTTCCAGATTCGCCGCCAGGCCGACCGAAAAGTTATCGACGCGCAGGCTCGGCAGGCTGACCTTGATGCCCTCGTCATGCAGTGAGGCCAGCGAGTTCAGGAGCTCGCCGATCTGCGGATAGTCACAGCTAGCCAGCGAGACGAGACTGCACTCTTCCCAGCCGGTCTGCGCGATCAGTGCGCGGATCTTCTCCTCGACAAGGTCTGCCGAGCGCTCGCGCACAGGGCGATAGATCATGCCGGCCTGACAGAAGCGGCAGCCGCGCGAGCAGCCGCGGAACAGTTCCACGGCCACGCGATCATGGATGATGCCTGAAGCGGGTACGATCATCGATTCGGGCGCGATCGCGTCCATGTCAGTGCAGATCACGCGCCGGCGGGGCAGTGAAAATTCGGACGAAAAATGCACGCCCGCCTCGTCGTATTCGCACGAGACAAGACTTGGCACATACGTGCCCGGCAGTTCGGCGGCCGCGCGCAGGCGCTCGGCCCGCGGAAGCCCCTTCGTGTCGCGCAGCAGGTCCAGCAGCGGCGGATTGACGACCTCGCCGTCGCCGAGGCAGAAAATGTCGATAAAGTCGGCCAGAGGCTCCGGCACAAGCGCCGCCGGACCGCCGGCCAGCACAAGCGGATCGCCGTCGGCGCGGTCGCAAGCGAGCAGCGGCACGCCGCCCAGATCGAGCATCGTGAGGATGTTGGTGAAGCTCATCTCGTGCTGGAGCGTAAAGCCCAGCGCGTCAAAATCCTTCAAAGCCCGCCCCGACTCGACCGAGCCCAGCGGCAGACGGGCAGCCCGCAGCTGCGCTTCCATGTCGATCCAGGGGCAGTAGGCGCGCTCAGCGTCGATGCCGTCAAGTGCTTTCGTGCGCGGGTAAAGCAGCTGAAAGCCCAGATAGCTCATGCCCACTTCATACACGTCGGGGAAACAGAAACAAAGACGAAAATCCGCCTTTTCCTTCGGCCGCGTGTCTCCCCATTCGGAAACCGCGTAACGCGACGGCCATTTGGCACCGGCGATCAGCGGCCAGCGGGGATCGTCAAATTCGGCAAATCTCACGTAAAATCATTCCTTCATCTATGAAAAACACGCGGCAACGCGCGGACGATAATCAGCCTTTCTGAACGGAGATCGGCGCGCGCTCCTGAACGGCGTTTTCACGCCGCTCCAGTTCGTCGGCCGCGCCCAGTTTGACGACAAGACCAACCGCAAGGACATTCGCCAGCAACGAACTGCCGCCGTAGCTCATGAACGGCAGCGGCAACCCCGTGACCGGCAGAAGTCCCATGCTCATGCCGATCGACTCGAAGGCATGGAACCACAGCGCCGCAGAGAGCGACGCGACAAGGATCTTCGTCGCAACGCTGCGTGACCACAGCGCCACACGCATCATGCGCCAGAGGATGAACGCCAGCAGCGCCAGCAGCACAAGCCCGCCGACAAGGCCGAACTCCTCGGCGAAGACGCTGAAGATGAAATCGGTGTGCGGTTCGGGCAGAAAGCGCAGCTTGCTCTGTGCCCCGCGCATGAAGCCTGCACCCCAGAAGTGCCCCGCGCCCACGGCGATGCGCGACTGGATCACGTTATAGCCCGCGCCGAGCGGATCGAGTTCTGGATTGATGAACACGAGGATACGCTTTTTCTGGTACTCCTTCAGCAGCATCCAGCCGACAGGCAGCAAAGCCAGCCCCGCGCCGACGAGCGAAAAGAGAAAACGCTTGGGCGTGCCGGCCACCATCAGCGCGGCGAAGATCATCGTCGCGTAGACAAGCGTGCTGCCGAGATCCGGCTGCACCAGCACGAGCAGCGCCGAGACGCCGCCGAGCGCCAGCGCCGAAAAGAAATTTTTCAGGTCCAGCGGCGGAAACAGCGTCAGCCGCTTGGCCATCACGAACGCCAGGCCGATCTTGGCAAACTCTGCCGGCTGCACGCGCAAAACGCCAAGGTCGATCCACGACTGCGCGCCCTTGGCCCGGTGACCGAGCACGAACAGCAGCAGCAGCGTCAGACAGCAAAGCGCGTACAGCCAATACGCCTGATCAAACAAAAACTCGCAGTCGATCCTGAGCAGAACGACAAGCACGACAAGCGAGACGGCCCCCCAAATGAGCTGCCGCCCCGCGTAAAAACTTCCCATCGCAGCTGAACCGCCGCCGGCTGAGTAGATCGTCACCACGCCGATCGAATACACGGCGGCAACGGCAGCCAGCAGCGGCCAGTCAAGTGCGCCAAGCAGCGCGCGCCAGGAAAACTGGCCGTTCATCAAACTCCGTTGCGCTCCCGCTCGGCCCGTTCGGCCATCACCTTGGAGCCGCGCTTCATGCCCTTAACAGGGACGGAAACGGACAGCGCGGCGACATCCTCTTCCTTGCCGAGCT
>JAEEUD010000031.1 GCA_016286835.1 Pyramidobacter sp.
TGCGTGCGCAGCGGCAGAACGACGCCGTGCGAGGCAAAAACGCCGTTAGCGGCAGCCAGAAATCGCTTTGCACGCGGCACGCCGCAGTACGCGGCCGACTGATAGACGACTTCGCTCGCTTCGACGGGCGTAAGCTCGCCGTTCAGGGCTTCTCCGAGCCGCAGGGCGAATTCGTCCGTTTCGTCCAGGGCGATCAGGGCAGCGAGCACGCAGAGCGCGCGTGAGCGCTCGCCAAGACCTCCGTGTTTGCGCACTTCGGCTTCAAAGCGTGAGACGATGCGGGCAAATTCGGGATCGGTACGGGCGATCTCGTCGGGTGTGATCATTGAAAACAGCTCCTTCGTGATGCTTTGATGCGTCAAGTATAGCACGAACGGCCCCGCATGGTGCGGGGCCGTTCGTTTTGCCTGTCAGGGAAGGAAACGCGCGTTTTTGAGAAGGGTAAAGGCCAGGCCGGCTTCCTTTTCGACAGCAAAGACGCCCTCAACATTGATGGTGCTGTCTTCGTTCGGGAGTTTGGCCGGTTTTTCGGCGAGGCTGAACTCCATGCCGGCGGAGCAGCAGGCGGCCGCGTCCTTGATGATACAGGCGGTGCAGCGCTCGCCGCCGGGCTTGGCTGTGAACGTGGTGAAGCTTCCGCTCATGCGCACGGTGCGGCCGAGGTAATTGTCGGGATTGTTCTGCATGTCGTAGACGGTGGCGTAAGCCATTGTCCGGCTCATGCTGCGCAGGTCGATCGGTTTGCCGTCGTCGCCGGCCGCAAACGCGGAGCCCGCGATCAGGACTGCGGCTGCCGCAGCAGTGAAGAGTGTGCGAAACGTGCGATTCATTTCAGTGCCTCCTTCAGGATCTCAAGATTGCGTTCCATCACGGCAAGATAATCCAGACCGCGGGCGGCGTCCGCATCGCGCACCGACTGCAGCGAATCGAGCGTGAGGATAGGAACGGGGCCGCTTTTGGCCGTACGGACGACGGTCTCGGCGATCTTTTTCGAGGAGCCGTCGATGGTGAGCACGCAGGGCAATTTCAGCTCGTCGAGCTTGTCCGCAAGGAACAGGATGGTCTTGAAGCTGGCTTCGGACTCAGCCGAGCAGCCCTGGAACGCGGCGTAGTACTTCAGACCGTAGTCGTCGACGAGATAACGGAACGGGAAGCGGTCGGCGAACAGCAACGTTTTGTGTTTTGCCGTGGCGACCGCGGCGCGGTATTTCGCGTCGAGCGCGTCGAGCCTGGCGCAGTAAGCCTCGGCGTTGGCGCGATAAATCTGCTTGCCTTCGGGATCGATACCGCTCAGAGCGTCGGCGATGCGGCCGCACAACATACGTGCGTTGACGAGCGAGAGCCAGACGTGCTCATCGTATTCGGGACCTTCGTCATGATCGTGCTCCTGTTCGTGATCTTTCTTGTGTTCGTGGTCGTGATCCTTTTCGTACTCGTGGTCATGGCCTTTTTCGTGCTCGTGGTCATGGTCCTTTTTGTGATCTTCGTCATGATGATCGTGATGGTGGCCGGCTTCCATGCCTTCCACCGTCTCCTCCGCGCGGGCGCGGTCGCCGAGGGCTTCGATCATGCTGACGGCAGCCTGCTTTTTATTCACGGAGTCGCGGACGACGCGCTTTACCCAGGCGTCGGACTCACCGCCCGTGTAGAGGAACAGATCGCACGACGAGATGCGCAGGATTTCATCCACGCTGGGCTGGAAACTGTGCAGATCGACGCCGGTGTTCAGCGGCGGCAGCAGATCGACGGCGTCGGCGCGTTCGCCGATGATGTTTCGCGTCCAGTCCCAGATGGGAAAGAGCGTCGTCACGACGCGGGGCTTCGCCGCGGCCGCTGCCGAGAAAAACGCACAGACGGCGAGAACGGCGAGAAGAGAATACATTTTCTTTTTCATAAAAACACAACCTCCCTGAGAAAAACAGAAATCGCGCGTGCGGAACGGAGTCCGCCCGCAGGCAACAGTGCGCGGCAGGGAGATCTAATCGTTCATCCTCGTCCGTTGCGCGACAGGCGTCAGACAGACACAGAGCGCGAGCGCCGGCGCAAGGGGAAGCGGCCGCTGCGTGATCACGCGCGCGGCAGCGGAAGACGGAGGCGCGCCCGAGATCAGCAGCCGGCCGGCGCAGTCGAGCAGCGCGCAGACGGGACAGTCATCGCCGTCGCAGTCGTGATCTGCTTCAAGTGACAGCGTCAGTGTTACGGCAAGAACGAACGCCAGCAGCAGCACGGCCGTCAGGCACGAGAGCGATTTTTTCACGGGCTTTCCTCCTTTTTTTAATTTCGCTGCGCATAGTGTATCACGCGCCGACGATGCACGTCAAATCGCCGGTTTCACACCGGCGCTTCCGACGATTTCGCGTCGCCACAAAGAAGTATTGATACAGAAAAAGAATGCTTTTTTTCTCCTGTTGTGTTAAACTTTACTTATCGTGCGAGGAGCGCGAACTTTTGAATCAGGAGGCAGTTTCTGCGATGAAAAAAACAGCGGCAGTTCTGATTGCGGTCATGGCCCTGACGACAGCGGCTTTTGCGGCCGACAAGCCCCAGGTGACGATCTACACCTCGATGTACGAGGACATCATCGAAGCGATGTCGGCGGTGCTCCAGGAGAAATTCCCCCAGTATGACATCGAGTTCTTCTACGGCGGCACCGGCACGCTCCAGTCGAAGATCGCCGCCGAGCGCGACTCGAAAAAACTTGGCTGCGACATGCTGATGGTGGCCGATCCCTCGTATGCGCTCGAGCTGAAAGCGGCGGGCCTGCTCCATCCCTACGTCTCGAAGGAGAGCGAGAACATGGCCTTTGAGTACGATCCCGAGGGCTACTGGTACCCCGTGCGAGTCTCCAACATGATCCTGGCCTACAACCCCGAAAAATACAAGGCCGAGGAAGTGCCGCACACGTTCAAGGACTTCGCCTACGATCCCTCGATGAAGGGCCTCATCTCCATGTCCAACCCGCTCACGTCGGGAACGGCGCTCGATACGATCTCGGCGCTGAAGGACAAGTACGGCTACGAATATTATGACAAGCTGGCCGATAACCGCGTCATGGTCGAGTCCGGTTCGGTCGCCCTGACCAAGCTGGAGACGGGCGAGTGCAAGGAGATCATGATCCTTGAGGAGTCCGTCCTGAAGAAGCGCGAGGAAGAAGGCAGCGCCATCACCGTGATCTATCCCGACGACGGCACCATCTGCGTGCCCTCGCCGATCATGACCGTCAAGGCCGACTGGAGCGCCCACAACAACGTCAAGGTGTGCGAGGAGCTGACTGACTGGTTCCTGTCGCCCGAAGGCCAGAAGCACATCGTCAAGGCGTGGATGCACTCCGTCCGCAAGGACGCGCCCGAAGCGCCGTTCGACGCCATCCCCACGTCGAAGATCGTCGAGAACTCCATGCCCGTGAGCTGGCAGCACTGCGTCGACGAGCGCCTCGAACTGCGCACCAACTTTGAGGAGCGCGTCAAGAACAAGAAATAAGGCATAAAAAAGCGCAGCGGCCGTTTTTTCGGCAGCTGCGCTTTTATGCTCCCTGCGGGCAATGAAACTTTTTTAGAGAAAAAGAATGATTTTTTCCCGCTTTTGTGCTAGACTTAACTTATCGCAAAAGATACGCGATCTTTCACCCCAAACCGAGGAGGATGGTTTCAAAATGAAAAAATTAGCGGCGGTTCTGATTGCGGTTCTGGCTCTTTCCTGCGCGGCCTGCGCGGCGGACAAGCCCAAGGTGACGATCTACACCTCGATGTATGAGGACATCATCGAGGCGATGACCCAGGTCATCCACAAAAAGTTCCCCAACTATGACGTCGAGTTCTTCTACGGCGGCACCGGCACGCTCCAGGCGAAGATCGCCGCCGAGCGCGACGCCAAGAAACTGGGCTGCGACATGCTGATGGTGGCCGATCCGTCCTACGCGCTCGAGCTGAAGGCCGCGGGCCTGCTGCATCCCTACCTGTCCAAGGAAGCGGCCAATGTGGCGCTGGAGTATGATCCTGAGGGCTACTGGTATCCCGTGCGCAACCTGTGCATGATCCTGGCCTACAACCCCGAGAAGTTCAAGAAGGAAGAAGTTCCTCAGTCGTTCAAGGACTTCGCCTATGAAGCCTCGATGAAGGGCCTTATCTCCATGTCCAACCCGCTCACGTCGGGAACGGCGCTCGTTGCGATCTCGGCTCTGAAGGACAAGTACGGCTATGAATATTTCGACAAGCTGGCGGAGAACAAGGTCATGGTCGAGTCCGGCTCCGTCGCGCTGACCAAGCTGGAGACGGGCGAGTGCAAGGAGATCATGATCCTCGAGGAGTCCGTTCTGAAGAAGCGCGAAGAAGAGAAGAGCGCCCTTGAAGTGATCTATCCCACCGACGGCACGATCTGCGTGCCCTCGCCGATCATGACGATCAAGGACGAGTGGAGCGCCCACGGCAACGCGAAGATCTGTGAGGAACTGACCGACTGGTTCCTGTCGCCCGACGGCCAGCAGTACATCGTCAAGGGCTGGATGCACTCGATCCTGAAGAACCCGCCCGCGCTGCCCTATGACTCCATCCCCAGCGAGCAGATCCTTGCGACCGCGATGCCCGTCAACTGGCAGCACTGCCTGGACGAGCGCGCCGAGCTGAGAACGAACTTTGAGGAGCGCGTCAAGAACAAGAAGTAACCGGCTTTTTCGGCTGTACAAATCGTGATTTAATCGCGGCCCCGGCCGGACGAATCCGTTTCGCCCGCCGGGGCCGTTGCGTTCAATGAATAATAGGTTCAAATTCAGAGTCGGCATTTGGGCTCCGGGAGACAATGAAAATATGTGAAACTTTCGTGCGGGGACTGCTCAGTGCCGTTGCCCATGTGATGCTGTGGCACTGTCGTTTCACGTGGAACTGTTTCTTTTTGTTTCCCTTTGTGTCTTCGTGTCTTTGTGTTAAAGAATTTGAATTTGGTTTTATCACGGCAGGAGGGGGATTTCGTGCCGAATAACACACAGGGAGCGCTGCTCCAGGACCCGAAAAGATTCCGCGTTGACGTGAAGGCGATCTGCATCGCCGCGATCGTGGCGTTTCTGCTCGTCTTCAACGTTTTCCCGATGTGCTACCTCGTCTTCCGCTCGTTCTACGGCGAGACGGGCTTTACGCTCGATGCGGTCAAAAGGATCTACACTTATCCGCTCAACTGGAACGCGCTGCGCAACACCGTCATCACGGCCGGCTTTGCGATGGTCTTCGGCGTACTCATCGCCTTCCCGCTGGCGTGGCTGGTGGGCCGGACCGACATGTACGGAAAGAAGTTCTTCCGCACGCTGTTCGTGATGACCTACATGGTGCCGCCCTACGTCGGCGCCATGGCCTGGCTGCGGCTGCTCAATCCGCGCGTGGGCACGATGAACGTGTTTCTCAAGAACCTGCTCGGCCTGGCGGAAAATCCGTTCAACATCTACACGATCCCCGGCCTGATCTGGGTGCTGACCACGTTCTACTATCCCTACGCGTTCATTACCATCTCGCGCGCGATGGAGAAGATGGACCCGTCGCTCGAAGAGGCGTCGAAGATCTCCGGCGCGTCGCCGCTTCGCACCGTGCTCACGGTCACGTTCCCGATCATGCTGCCGTCGATCGTCGCGGCCGGACTGCTGGTGTTCGTCTCGGCGGCGTCGTGCTACGGCATCCCGTCGATCATCGGCGCGCCCGGACAGATCGACACGGTGACGACGCGCATCATCGACTACGTGCACGTCGGTTCGCCGGAGGGGCTGACCGACGGAACGACGCTGGCCGTGTCGCTGATGGTGATCGTCAACATCGTGATGTACGTCTCCACGTTCATCTGCGGCAAAAAGCAGTACATCACCGTTTCAGGCAAATCGACGCGTCCCAATATCGTCGAGCTGGGCAAGTGGCGTCTGCCTGTGACGCTGCTGGTGACGGCTTTCGCGCTGGTCGTCGTGATCATCCCGTTCGCCACCGTGGCGATGACTTCCTTTACGATGAACCTTGGCAAGCCTCTTGATGCGACGAACTTTACGACGCGTTACTGGCATATCCTGCTGACGAGAAAGGGCATCCTCGACACGGCGAAAAACAGTCTGATCTCCGCCTCTGTGGCGGCCACGGCCGGCATCGCCATCTCGAGCGTGATGGCCTGGCTTCTGACGCGCACGAAGGCGCGCGGCCGGCAGATCCCCGACTTTCTGATCACCGTCGGCAGCGGCACGCCCAGCGTCGTCATCGCCCTGGCGCTGATCATGACCATGTCGGGACGCTTTTTCATCAACATCTACAACACGCTGACGATCATGATCGTCGCCTACATGATCAAGTACCTGCTGATGGGCATGAGGACGGTCGTCTCGGCGATGAGCCAGATCCACCCGTCGCTGGAAGAGGCGGCGGAAAGCTCCGGCGCCTCGTGGCAGCGCAGCTTCCGCAATGTGACTCTGCCGCTGATCGCTCCGTCGATCGTGGCCGGCTGGTTCTTGATCTTCATGCCAAGCTTCTACGAGCTGACTATGTCCACGCTGCTGTATTCCACTGACACCAAGACGATCGGCTACGAGCTGTTCACGTATCAGACGTACCACAGCCAGCAGACGGCCGCGGCGATCGCCACGGGCATTTTGCTCATGGTCGTCGTCGTCAACTGGATCCTCAACAAGCTCACCAAGGGCGAGTTCTCGATTTAAAAGGAGCGAATGACGGATGTCTTCCATTACACTTACCGATGTGACCAAATCTTACGGAAACGTGCAGGTCATCCAGAGCTTTACAGAGACGTTCGCCGACGGCGAGTTCGTTACGCTGCTGGGGCCGTCCGGCTGCGGCAAGACGACGATGCTGCGCATGATAGCCGGCTTTGAAAAGCCCACCACCGGCGAGATCAAAATCGACGACACGGTCGTGAGCGGCGGAGACAGATTCGTGCCGCCCAACGAGCGCGGTATCGGCATGGTCTTCCAGTCCTATGCCGTGTGGCCGCACATGGACGTGTTCGACAATGTCGTGTATCCGCTCAAGATCCAGGGAGTGAAACGCTCCGAGCGGAAAAAGCGCGTGCTTGAAGTGCTCGAGGCTGTGCACCTGTCGCAGTACGTCAAGCGGATGCCCAGCGAACTTTCCGGCGGTCAGCAGCAGCGCGTCGCGCTGGCCCGCGCGCTGGTGGGCGGTTCCAAACTGCTGCTGCTCGACGAGCCTTTGTCCAACCTCGACGCTAAACTGCGCGAGACGATGCGCTTCGAGATCAAGAACGTGCAGAAACAGTTCGGCGTCACCGTCGTTTACGTCACGCACGACCAGGGCGAGGCAATGGCCATGAGCGACCGTGTCGTCGTCTTCAACAAGGGCGTCGTGCAGCAGATCGCCACGCCGATGGAGATCTACCGCCATCCGGCCAACCAGTTCGTCGCCGACTTTGTGGGCAAGATCAACTTTTTGCGCGGCACGGCGGGCGAAGGCTCGATCGAGCTGGCCGGCGGACAGCGCATGGATTACTCCGGCGACAAACGCGGCCCCGTGGTCGTGGCCGTGCGCCCCGAGAACATGACGATGCGCGACGACCGCGGCACGCTGCGCGGGACACTGACGCACGCCTATTACCTCGGCGACACCAACGACTGCCGCGTCGACGTGGACGGCACGTCGGTGCGCGTGATCGGCGCGGGCAACACCTTCGGCCAGTTCGCGACCGGCGCGTCCGTGTGGCTCGATTTCAGCGAATACCTTGTCTTCGAGGACGATGGCGAGGATCAGACGGCGATCAAAACTTAGAGCGCTTAAAACAGCGGGACGGCTTTCATCTCGAAGGCCGCCCCTTTTTTAGTCGGATAGGGTATAATAGAAAACATAAAATTATCTAAAAGGGAGATCATCATAATGAAGATCCAGCAGATCCGCAGCGCGACATTAAAACTGAACTTTGCCGGAACGACGTTCCTGATCGATCCGTGGCTGGCGTCCAGGTGGGCAATGGGCTGCTTTGCCGACCTCGGCGGGCGTTTCTCCGTGCCTGATCCGGTCAAGCGCCATATCCCCATGCCGATTTGTCCGCTGCCGATGCCTGTGGACGAGATTTTGCGCGGTGTCGATTTTTATGTGGTCACGCACGTGCATCCCGACCACATCGACATGGGAGGCGACGGCATGGTCGGTGCGCCGCTCGATAAGAGCGTGCCTGTGATCGCGCAGAACGATCAGGACGCCGACAGGCTGAGCCGTTCCGGCTTTGCCGACGTGCGAGTGCTGACCGAAAGCGGCTGTGCCGCTGACGGCGCGACGCTGTATAAAACGCCTGCCCGTCACGGCACGGTTGTGCCCTGCGGCGACGCCATGGGCGTCGTCTTTCAGGCTGTTGGCGAACAGACGCTGTACATTGCCGGAGACACGGTCTGGTATCCCCAGGTGGCCGACACGCTGGCGCAATTCCGTCCCGGCGTCGTGGCGCTGAACGCCTGCGCCGCCGAGCTGGAAGAGTGCGGACGGCTGATCATGAACGATGAAGACGTGGAGAGCGTTTCTCTGGCCGCGCCGTGGGCGAATCTGCTGATCACGCACATGGACACCGTAGCGCACGCCTCGATCACCCGGCATGAGATGCGCGGGCGCCTTGCGCGCCGCGGCGTGAAGTACGTGATGCCCGAAGACGGTGAGACGGTGGAGTTTTAGCTGAAAACGAAAGCGGCGGGGCTGTCAGAGACTCCACCGCTTTTATATTATGCGATGACGTTCAGACCGCGTGCGACGGTGCGGATAAAGTCCTGCACGTTGGTCACGATCGTGGTGGCGGCGAGGCTGCCGCGGTCGAGCAGTTTGTTGACGACGAACTCGTCGGCATCGACGGTATACAGATAGACGGGGCGCACCGTGCCGTCGCCCGTGACGCGGAACGACGGCGTCATATTGCCCGCCGCGATCGTGTGCAGCATCGTCGCCAGGCAGATCACAGTCGTCGCCGTCCTGATCTGCGCGCGCATAGCCGCTTGTCCTTCGTAGACGTCGGCGTACACCTCGGGCAGCGGCCCGTCATCGCGGATCGAGCCGGTCAGCACGAAGGGAACGCCATGGTTGACGCAGGCGCACATGATGCCGTCGTCGAGCCCGTACTTTGCGATAAACGCGGGGATCGAACCGCACGAGCGGACTTTGTTGATCACGTCGAGGTGATTGTAATGCCCGTTCGGCTGGCTTTGCCCCGTGTAGATGTCCTGTCCCAGTGCGGTGTGCAGCAGCGCCGCTTCGAGGTCGTGCGTGGCGAGGGCGTTGCCGGCCAGCAGCGCATGGACGTAACCGTTTCCGATCAGCGCCTGCATCGCTTTCCGCGCGCCTTCGTCGAACGCGAACGCCGGCCCCATGACCCAGATGACGCGGCCGTGGTCACGTTCGTATCCGAGCAGTTCGGTCAGACGATCGTAATCGCGGGCGTACGACGTTTCCCGGCTGCGTCCCTGACGGAAGAGGAAGGCGTCGCGCGCACTTCCGTCTTCCGCTTTGAATCCTTCCGTGTGGACGAAGATCCCTTCCGTGCCGCGTTCGCTGCGGCCGACGATCACGGCGTCGCCGGCGCGGAGGTTGCGGTTTTCGACCACGTCGAGGCGGCCGTTTTCGCGCACGACGACGCTCGAGTCCATACGGCTTTCTTCGGCGAGGCGCCAGACGCCGCCGCGCTTGAAATACTCCGGATACATCGAGGTGCTGTGATAGCCCTCCGGCGCGACGCCGTCTGCCGGGGCGGGGACGGTGCGCGCTTCGGGGGCGCTGACGAACGGTTCTGATGAAAAATCGGGATGGCGGTACTCGGGCAGCGTGAACGACATGACAAAGACCTCCCGGGAAGTGTTTCCGCTATTATACTCTATGTTTTTCGTGGAACAGGACGAACGTTTACAGCTTTTCGATCAATTTTGCGTAGAGCCGGCAGGCGTCGGTCACTTCCGAGAGCCGGCAGCGCTCGTTCACCATGTGTGCAAGCGCGTCGTCGCCGGGGCCGAAGCCGATCGTCGGCACGCCCATCGAGACGGGGACGACGGCGTTCGTGCCGAAGTCCCAGCAGCGGTATTCCGGCTGTTTGCCGAACTGTTCGGCGTAGACCTGCGAGAGCACTTTGGTCAGCGGCGCGTCTTCGGCGATCTTCCAGGGATCGTGTTCGGGCGTGTAGACGAGGTCCGCGCCGGTCCAGCTGGTGTGCGTGAGCGTGCCGGGCAGGACTTCCGCGCGGGCAATGCCTTCGACGAGCGAAGCCAGCTCGGCTTTGACCTGTGCTACCGTCTCGCCGAAACGCAGGCGGCGATCCAGATATATCTCGCAGCGGTCGGGCACGGCGTTCAGCGAGGCGGTGCGGCAGTCGATGTGTGTCAGCGCGACCGTGCCCGCTCCGTTTGTCTCGCGCAGCTTCGCGTTCAGCGCTTCGACGCGCCGGATGACAGGCGCCATTTCATAAACGGCGTTGACGCCCTTATCGGGGGCGGAGCCGTGCGAGGACACTCCGTGGGTGACGATCCGCGCCTGGACTTTGCCCGTATGCCCCAGCGTCACCTGACTGCGCGACGGCTCGCAGATCACGCAGTAATCCGGTTTGACTCCGTTGTCTTTGTAGAAATGCTCCAGGCACACGCCGTCGCAGTACTCTTCGCAGACCGAGCCCGTCACCCAGACGGTCTTGCCGTCGAGCAGGCCGGCCTTTTTCGCCAGCGCCGCGGCGTACACGGAAGCGGCCAGCCCGCCTTTCATGTCCACCGAGCCGCGGCCGTAGAGAAATCCGTCCTCAACGACGCCGCCGAACGGATCGTGCTTCCAGCCTTCCGTGTTTTCGGCGAGGACCGTGTCCATGTGCGAGTCGAAGTGGATCACCGTCGGCCCGTCGCCGACGCGGCCGCAGGCGTTGCCGGCACGGTCGATGAAGGCTTCGTCGTAGCCCAGTTCCTTCATTTTCGCGACGATCTTCTTTGCGGCGTCGCCTTCGTGATC
>JAEEUD010000032.1 GCA_016286835.1 Pyramidobacter sp.
TTGACAGGAGTGTTTACTCGGCTGCGGTTTAGTCGGGTTCATCCGAGTAAACCGTTCTTCGTAATGACTTTGTTTGTAAACATGAGTTAATGCCGTTTGCGTTTTAAATCCTCATGTATCGTAGGGAGGCTCTCGCGGGGTTGCTAGTCATCGGTTGTGGACCTTGAAAACGGGCGGGCACATGGGCCCGCCCCTACGGGATATGAGTGCTTTATCAGAGGAGCAGTATAAACACCGGCCGCGGGCTCTGAAATTTATCAGGGCGCGCGGCCGGTGTTTTTGCGGGGAAGAAGGATTACTTTTTCGCTTCCATCATTTTGATCGCAGTGCCGACAACGGTTGCGGCGCAGGTCTTGAGAATGGCGTCGTTGGTGCGGAACTGGGGGGAGTGGTGCGGGGCGCCGTAGGGCGTTCCGGGCTCGCCCATGCCGACGTTGAAGTAGATCGACGGGCGTTCCGTCGAATAAAAGTTGAAGTCGTCGGAGCCGTTGGAGATGGGCACCTGCTCCACGCGGCCTGTGCCGAAGAGCTCTTCGCCGGCGGCCTCGAGCAGTTTGCCCATGGCGGGATCGTTGATGATGCTGGGATAGACGGGGATGAAGCGGAACTCGGTGGTGCAGCGCATGGCTTCGCCGATGCCTTTGGCGATGCGGGTGATGCGCTCGGGCAGCGAGTCGCGCACGGCGGGATCGGTGGTGCGGATGTTGCCGGTGATCTCGCACTTTTCGGGGATGACGTTGACGGCGCTGCCGCTTTTCAGCGTGCCGATGCTGATGACGGCGAACTTGCCGGGCGGCAGCTCGCGGCTGACGATGGTCTGGAGGGCGCCGATGATCTGCGCGGCGCACACGGTGGGATCGACGGCCTCGTGCGGGCGGCTGCCGTGGCCGCCTTTGCCGGTGATGTCGAGTTCCCAGATGTCGCCGCTTGTCGTGGCCGGTCCGGGGGTGTAGAGGATCCGGCCCTCGGGTGCGCCGGCGCGGACGTGATAGCCGATCACGGCATCGACGCCGTCGAGCGCGCCTTCGGCGATGAAGGCCTTGGCACCGGGCGTGGTGGCCTGCTCTTCGGAGGGCTGGAACATCAGGCGCACGCTGCCGGGCAGCTCGTCTTTCATCGCCGCGAAGACGGCGGCAGCGCCCAGCAGGGAGGCGGCGTGCGCGTCGTGTCCGCAGGCGTGCATGACGCCGGGCACTTCGCTTTTGAATTCGAGGTCGTTGTCCTCGAAGGCGACGGCGAGGGCGTCGATGTCGGCGCGGATGGCGATGCGCGGGCGCGCTTCGCCGATGTCGCAGATCAGGCCGCAATTCGTGCCGCGAAAGCCGCGGCGGATGTTCGTCAGGCCCATTGCGCGCAGCTCGCGCTCGATGACGTCGGTGGTGCGCTCTTCGTGCCAGCCCATCTCGGGATGTTTATGCAGCTCGCGGCGTACGGCGGTCATGTGTTCTTCCTGCGCGGCGGCGAGGGCGAGGATCTTTTCTGTGTTCATGGATGAGGTCGTCCTTTCTGGATGATGATTTCCGGCTCAATTATAACGTGATTTCGGCGTTTTGCCGTTCCTCGTGAAACTCTTTCCTTACATGAAATTGACGAGGAATCCGGCCAGGAATACGGACGCGATCGTCACGGTGGTGAAGCCGGAGACGAGCATCTGGGGCATGATGCGGCTCTCGATGAACTTGTGCTCTTCTTCGGTGTCGCCGTAGGTGCGCGCCACTTCGTCGGAGACGATGAAGGTGCCGGGGAAGCCGATCAGGCAGCACGAGCCGATCGCCAGCGTCAGGTCGAACGAGGTGTGGGCGACTTTGCTGATCACCAGCGACGAGACGATCAGGCCGACGACGGCCGCCGCGAACGAGACGACGATGGGGAACAGCAGTGACAGCACCATCTGCGGCGTGGCCTTGCTGAGGTTGACGTAGGTGGGCAGGAGCATGATGAAGATGGACAGGCCGCTGGAAGCCGCCACCTCAAGGATGCGCCCCTCGAGGAAGCCCAGTTCGTAAGCGACGACGCCAAACACGAGCGCCATCACGAAGGGATGGATCTTGTTGCCGGTCAGCTTGGCGGCGGCGACGGCCAGAGCCGCGACGAGGAAGGTCTTGCAGAGCAGGATGAACGGCGTGCGCAGTTTCTTCGGCAGGGGCGGGACCAGCTTTTTGCGCTCGGTCTTTTCGGCCGCGGCGAGGGCCTGAGCTCCGTTTGCGAACTCCACTTTCAGGCGTCTGGCCTCGCGGCGCAGGCAGAAGCTGGCGATCGGCACGCCGACGAAGCTCTGCAGGATCAGCAGCATCGTCACGAAGACGAGGATGTCGTTCAGGCCTTTTTCCTGTGCGGCGGCGCTCATGATCAGCATCGCCACGTTGCCGCCGGAGATCGGGCCGGTGGCCGTGAGCGCGTAGTTCATGCCGATCAGCGGCGAGCCGATCAGCAGCACGGCGCCGGAAGCCGCACACATCGTCAGCAGCGCGATGATGACGGTTTTGTACTGGGCCAGCATGGCGCGGCCGTCGATCATCGTGCCCATGTGCACCATCAGCACGGGGATGAACGTCATGGCCAGGTTCATCAGGCCGGTGGTCTTGAAAAGGTCGGCCGGCATCCCCATCCAGAACGCGGCGAGGATCAGGGCCGACGAGATGAAGCGCATCGACATCATCGCCTTGGTCTTTGAGGCGATCAGGTCACCGAGCGAGAAGAAAACGAGAACGACGAGAATTGCCTGAAGCTGTGTCAACTGCATTGTGTATTCCTCCTGAAAGTTAAGGGGATGGCCCCTGATAGATCATCGGCACGAAGCCGTTTTGACTGCCCACAAGCGCGCGTTACTGAACCACCACTCCGGCTCCATGCCGTTCCCCCTTTCCGCTTCGCACAAAAAAGAGCCGGTCCCCGTCTGGATGGGGACCGGCTCTTTGACGTTTATGGAAAAACTTATGCGGACAACGCAAAACGGCGCGTGTCCCCGTCAAAGAGAGGTCCCGCGCTGCGCCACCACATATTCTTCTGGATACGTGAAGAAGTCATCTGTTTTTCCGCCTTTGCGTGTATGAAATCCTGCGCTTATATGCGCATGACCGATCTTATAGCATAGTTTCCTGTTTGCGTCAAGCGGAGGATTTTTACGATAGAAAAGTTTGGTGTTTATTTGACTCGAACCCATTTGTCCGCCCTGTCCGAAGCGGTTTGCTCGTCATTGTGCTTTCCGCTTGACGAAATCGCCGCGGCGCGGTATATCCCAATCAGGGAACCATGTTTGGGACACAAAGGAGGAACCATCATGAACGAAAACGCGCGTTTCGATCTGCGCTGGCTGTTTGAGGACAAGCCCGTGGAGCCGGGCGTTTCGCCCGCCGATTACGACGGCTTTGAAGTGGCCGTGAATGGCGAAAGGATCTACGGTCAGGCGCTGTGGCCCGACGGCAGCTTTGCAGCGCCGCGGCCGACGGCGTTGCTGCTGCACGGCTATCCGGGTACGGGACGCAACGACGATCTGGCGCAGGCGCTGCGCCGCTGCGGCTGCGCGGTGGTCGTGCCGCACGCGCGCGGAGCGTGGGGCAGCGAGGGCACGTACTCGTTCGCGCATATCGTCGAAGACGCGATCGCGGTCGCGCAGGAGGTGCGCAGCGGCGAGCTGGGCAAAAAGCTGCACGCCGACCCAGGTTCGATCTTTCTGATCGGGCACAGCATGGGCGGCTGGGCCACTCTCAATGCCGCATGCGCGCTGCCGTGGCTGCGCGGCCTTGTGCTGCTGGCTCCGTACGACCTGACGTATCACATCGTCCGGAACGAGCCGGAAAAACTGCGCGAGCTGCTGTCCTGCGGCCTGATCATGCATACCGATGGCGAGGAGGCGCTGTTTGCCGAAGCCGTCAGCCTGAAAGACCGTTCGTTTGCGAGCTGCTTCGAGGCAGTGAAGAACATGGACGTCTGCGGCGTGTACGGTTCGCTCGACACGGTCGCGCCGTTTGCGATGAGCGAACCGCTGTGGCAGCTCCTTGACGCCTGCACCGTGCCTGCCGTGCGCCGTCGTGTCGATTATCCGACCGTGCACGGGCTGGATTCGCACCGCGTCGCCATGACGCGCTTCGTGGCTGAGTTCCTCGCCGATTCGCTGAAAACGCGACCTGTGGTATAATAATAAACGTAAAAAAGACGGCGAAATCCGGCGCAGCATTTGGACCTTCTACGGAGGTGACCGCAGTGTTTGGAGATACGATCGCGGCAATTTCTACGGCATGGGGAAACAGCGGCATCGCCATCGTGCGCGTGTCGGGTCCCGACGCATGGGAGATCGCGCAGGAGCAGGTCTGTCTGGCGCACGACGCGCCGCTCCGTCCGCGCTACGCCCGCAACGCGTCGCTGCTGGACGAGGCGGGCGAGGTCATCGACCATATTCTCGTGCTTCCCTTCCGCGCGCCTCACAGCTACACGGGCGAGGACCTTGTCGAACTGCATTGCCACGGCGGCAGCCTTGCCGCGCAAAGGTGTCTCGAACTGCTGATCGCCGGCGGCGCGCGGATGGCCCTGCCGGGCGAGTTCACGCGCCGCGCTTTTGAAAACGGCCGTCTCGATCTCTCTCAGGCCGAAGCCGTCGGCGCGCTCATCCAGGCCCGCAGCAACGAAGCTCTGCGCGCCGCCAGCCGCACGCTTGACGGCGAGCTGACCCGTTCCGTCACGGAGATTTACGACGAACTCACCGCGCTCGGCGCGCAGATCGAAGTCGGGCTCGACTTCCCCGAGGAGGACGTGCCCTACGTCGCCGACGAAACGCTTTCCGGCAGCCTTGAGGTGGTGCGCGAGTCGCTGGCCGAGTTGCTTGAGCGCTGCTCTTCGGGCGTCATCCTGCGCGAGGGCATCCGCGTCGCCATCGTCGGCCGCCCCAACGCCGGCAAGTCGTCGCTGCTCAACGCGCTTCTGAAAGAATCGCGCGCCATCGTCACGTCCATCCCCGGCACCACACGCGACATCATCGAGGCCGTCATGACCTGGCGCGGTATTCCCCTGCGCCTTGTCGATACGGCCGGCATCACCGAGAACTTCCACGACGAAGTGGAAGCTATCGGCGTGCAGCGCGCCCGCGACGCCATGCGCGAGGCCGACGTGCGCGTCTGGGTCATCGACGGCAGCGACGATCTCCATCAGGAGGACGTGGACCGCGTTCTGGAGATGGCCGACACGCCTCACATCGTCGTCCTCAGCAAGGCCGACCTGCCTCAGAAGATCAGCACCGCATCGCTCACGGCGCTCATTCCCGCCAGCACGGTCATTCCCGTCTCGGCGTCAAAGGGCCTGCGGCTGGACGAGCTGAAAGAATCGCTGACCGGCATGATCTCCGGCAGCGGCGCGCTCGACACCGGTCTGAACGCCAGTACGCGCCAGGTGGAAGAACTGCGGACCGCTCTCGAATGTGTGGACACGGCGCTTTCAGCCCTGCGTGACGGCCTCGGCCAGGACCTCATCTCCGGCTGCCTCAGCGACGCCCGTGCCGCGCTCTCGCGCATCGGCGGCGGCGATTGCAGCGAAGACCTGCTGCACGAGATCTTCGGCAAATTCTGCATCGGCAAATAAATCGAACAAAACCCAGCGCAAAGACGCGAAGGAAATAAAATAGAAGAGCAGGGACCGGCTTTACCGAAACTTCGGCAAAGCAGGTCCCTGCTCTTTTGTTCTGTGTGGAACATGCACGCACGTTTGTGTTGCGCCCAAAAAACAGCGCCGCGAAAAATGTTCCACAGGAAACATTCTACGGCGCTGCTTCTCAATGACTCATTATTAATTACTAATTGCTAATTGCTAATTGCCTTACCCCCACTGCACCATGCCGGTGGCCAGCGGATTGTCGAGACCTTCACACCACGGCAGGACGCGCACGCCGTAGAGGTAGTGGCCGTTGTGCGACGGCGTGTAGCTGCCTTCGTAGACGAGGCGTCCCTGGTCGTCGCTTCCGGCATATTTCAGCTCGGCCACGTCGGGTTTCTCGGTGAAGTCGCGCTTATCGCTGCGTCCGGCGACGAACTGGACGAGCATCTCTTCCGGCTTCATCGAGCCGGGAACGACGAGCGCCTTGATCTGGATGGCCTCGGTGCAGGGCACGGCGTTCTGGACCAGACCGCGGAGCACGAGCTGGTCGATGCGCACGCCTGAGAAGCGCGCGCCCACAGCCTTCTTCCACACGGCCAGTTCGCGCGGTAGCAGGCGGTTTTCCGCGCGCAGCGCCACATGACGCACGGCGGCGGGACGGTAGCTGTCGAGGAAGTACTCGCGCACCATGCGGGCGCTGTTGTACTCCGGGCTGAGCGTGGCGATGCTGTTTTTCATGCGGGCGATCCATTCGTGCGGCAGACCGTCTTCGCCTCTGGCGAAGAACGTGGGGATCAGTTCGTCTTCAAGCAGCGAATAGAGGTAATCGGCGTCGGCGTAGTCGCTCTGCTCGGTCGGCGTGTCGTGGATCGACGTCACGCGCGGGCCGATCGTCCAGCCGTTGCGGCCGTTGTCGCCTTCGCACCACCAGCCGTCGGAGATGCTGAAGTTGAGCGTGCCGTTGGGCGCGGCCTTCTGTCCGCTGGTGCCGCTGGCCTCGTAGGGACGGCGCGGCGTGTTCATCCACACGTCGCAGCCCTGCACCATGATGCGGGCGATGTCGAGGTTGTAGTTGGGGATGAAGAAGACCTTGCCGGCCAGTTCGCCCTTGGATGCGTGCACGACCTGCTGAATGAGGTCGCCGCCCTGCGCGTCGGCAGGATGCGCCTTGCCGGCGAAGACGAGGATGACGGGACGCTCGGCGTCGGAGAGGATGCGCATCAGTCTCTGCATGTCGGCCATGACGAGCGTGGCGCGCTTGTAGGGCGCGAAACGGCGTGCGAAGCCGATCACCAGAGGCGGCTGCTTCCATTCGGCTGAAGCCTGCTGGAAGCGTCTCGGCGACGTGGCGCGAAGCAGGTCGAAGAGCGCTTTTTTCTGCTCCAGCTTGGCCGCCCAGACGCGCTCGTCGGGCAGTGCCTCGACGTTTTTCCATTCGGGGGCCGACGCGGGCAGGTACTTCCACTCCGCTCCCACGGACTCGTCGAGCAGCTTGACGACGGAGGGACCGGTGAAGCTGGCCAGATGCACGCCGTTGGTGACGTGTCCGATGGGGATCTCTTCGGTGGACACGCCTTTCCAGTTGAACTGCCACATCGCGCGCGACACGCTGCCGTGCAGACGGCTGACGCCGTTGCTGCGCACGGCATGGTTCAGCGCCAGCAGCGTCATCTCGAAGTCGCTGCTGCCGTCGCGGCAGCCGAGAGCGCGCAGGTCGTCCCATTTGAGGCCGAGCGTCTTCACCCAGCTGTTGAAGTAACGGTGCATGAGATTTTCCGAGAAGCGCTCGTTGCCGGCATCGACGGGCGTGTGCGTGGTGAAGACAGAGTCTCCGCGCACCACCTCGCGCGACGCCTCGAAGCTGAGGCCGCGCGTCAGACACATGTGGCGGATCCGCTCCAGCACCATGAACGCGGAATGTCCTTCGTTCATATGGTAGGCGCGCGGATGCAGACCAAGCGCGGCCAGCACGCGCGGCCCGCCCATGCCGAGCAGGATCTCCTGACGGATTCTCGTGTCGCGGTCGGCGACGTAGAGCCGCTCGGTGATGTGACGGTCTTCCTCGGTGTTCTTGGGCGTGTCGGTATCGAGCAGGTAAAGCGAAACACGGCCGACCTTCACTTCCCAGACGCGGGCATAGAGCGTGCGGCCGGGGAGCTCGAGCGAGATGTAAAGGTGCTCGCCCGTACGCTCGTTGCGCACGCGGCGCAGGGGCAGCATACGGAAGTCGTTGCGCGGATAGAGGGCCAGCTGGCGTCCGTCGGGCGTGATCTGCTGCTGGAAGTAGCCGCAGCGGTAGAGCAGGCCGACGGCGACGAGCGGCAGTTTCAGATCGCTGGCGCTCTTGAGGTGGTCGCCGGAGAGCACGCCGAGACCGCCGGAGTAGATGGGCAGGCTCTCGTGGATGCCGTACTCGGTGGAGAAATAGGCGATCGGGTGAGCGGGGTCGAGCTCGGGGACGGACGCGTCAAACGGAGCGTTCATCTCCGCGTCGAACTCGGCCAGCGCCTTGCGGTAGAGCGCGACGTACTGCTCGTCGGCGGCGAGCTGGACAAAACGGCTGTGATCGGTCTTTTCCAGCATCGCGACGGCGCAGTGGCCGCTCTGCTTCCAGAGGGCCGCGTCGATCTGCGAAAACAGCGGCTCGAACTCGGGATGCCACGTCCACCACATGTTGTGCGCGAACTCGTCGAGACGAGAGAGCTCTTCGGGCAGCTTGGCCGTGCTCGTAAAGCCGTGCAGAAGCGGCGTCGCTGAGGGCGTGCCGGCGAAAACGCGCGTGAGCGTGGAGTCGTCCATGCTCGCCATCGGACGCGTGGAAAAGCGCTTGGCGCTGACGTCGGCCGCGAGAGCATAGGCTTCCTCGTAGGCAGCGTAGAACTTGTTCCAGTCGCTCTCGGCGGCCAGACGGCGCACTGCGGCGCGACGGCTCAGGATGTCGCGGTCGGAGAACGCGGTGATGCGGTTCAGCTCGCGCACCAGCTGATGGACGCTGGTATCGTAGGGAACGTGGGCGCGCTCGATGACGGCCGTGCCGGGGCACTCGCCCTGTTCGCGCATCCACTGGCCGAAGCCGGCCAGGTCGCTCGTGGCCGTGGGGACGGCGAACGCCGCCGCTTCCTGAGGCGTGTAGCCCCAGGGCTCGTACCACGAGGGAAAGACGCCCACGTCGCAGGCTGCCAGCACTTCCTCGTAGGGCATGTTGAAGAAGCCGTCGCGTCCGTCGAGCTGCGCGGGGTTGAAGATGACCTGCACGGGATTGTCCGCACGGTTGTCAAGCCCCAGTGCCAGACAGCGCGTGACGATCGGATCGTGTTCGAGGTCGAAGATCGTGTGCGTGGCGATCCAGTTGGGGCCGTACGGAGGCCTCTGGTTGGGATCGCCCGAGACGGCGGCGGGATTGACGCCGTTGTGTCCGCCCATGACGGTGCAGAGCGCCAGCAGCGGGGGCTGATCGAGCGTGCGCGAGCGGTTCAGCTCGGCCAGCGCGTCAAGGAACAGGTCGATGCCCTTGTTGTGGAACTCGTAGCGGCCGGAGATGAGCAGAAGCCGCGTATTCACGGGCATCGTGCGGCGCAGCAGACGTGAAGCCGCGTCGAGGATGCGCAGGCGCGAGATCTCGGGCGCGGTGCGGTCGGTGCTGTAGTCGGGGATGGCGTTCAGCGACAGGCCGTTGAGCGTCACGAGATCCGGACGGCGGCCGAGGAACGCCGCGGCTTCGTTGGCCGTGATGCCGCTGACGGTGGTGAAGCAGTCGGCTTCGCGCGCGGCGGTCGTCTCCATCGAGTGCTTGGCGATGACGCCGTAGTTGTTCGCTTCCTGCGCGGGATTGATCTGATCCATCTCCGCGTAAATGTCGCGTCCGCTGCCGGCCATAGAACGGCCGAGCACCGTGGCGTGCGTGGTGAAGATGGTGCTGATCTTCGGCGCGTGTTTTTTCACATAGAGCAGGCCGGCGCCGCACATCCACTCGTGGAAGTGAGCGGCTGCGGACAGTTCGCTGCTGTCCTTCTCGCTGGTGTCGGTGAGCAGCTTGGCAAAGGCGGCGATCGCTTCGCCGCAGGCCGTGCTGAACATCACCGGCTCGACGTAGTCCCAGCCGCCGGTCAGCGAATCGACGCCGTAATCGTGCCAGAGATCGTAGAGCAGCTGATTCTGGTTGTAGCGGCCTTTCCAGTCGACGAGGATCACCTTCGGCGAGCCGGGGATGCCCCAGCGCCCGAAACGGCATTTCAACCCGTGGATAGCGGCCGCGCGGCGGAACGTCTCCCACTGTACGCTGTCGGCGTCGCCGGGCTGGCCTTCGATGAAGCCGGGATTGGAATCGCGCAGCGGCCCGAGCAGGAAGTAGTTGTCGCCGAAGCGCTTCACCGCTTCCTGCGCCTTGCTGCTGACGACGGTGTAAATGCCGCCGACTTTGTTGCACACTTCCCACGACACTTCAAACAGCGCCGCAGGACCCTTTCTTGTCGCGTTATCTGTCATACAGAACTCCTGAGATTATGTTCGTTCGGAAATCAGCTCAACGACATGCTGAAGTCGGAGAGCACGTTCATATAGTTGATATAGGCCTCGTACGGCGTGTCGTAGGCGTTGAAGTACTTGTGCACGTCGCCGTCGGAGAACCACTTGGTGCACATGTAGTAGAAATGGTCCGAAGTCTGGAGTCTTCTCCACGTGCGGACGATCTTCTCGTCGCCCGTAGCGAGCACCTTGTCCTTGAGCGCGTAGCAGGCCTCGATGGCGTCGCGCTCCATGTCGTTGCCGAGCCAGGCGGTGAGGTCGCGCTCCACGTCGGCCCAGGAAATGGCGTTGGGCACGTCGATCTTGGCCACGGGCGAGTAGCGTTTGACCGCTTCCGAAGGCGTGACGAAATCAAGGTCGCCGGCGGCGAAGATGGCGGCGGGCAGCGCGTCCATGAACTCGAAGATGCCCGTGTCGGCCCACTGATGCTCGCCGAAGGTCTCGTAATCCATGAACAGGTTGATCAGCTCACCGTTGCCGTTGACCGCGTGCGCCCAGTTGGCGAACTTCTCCGTGGTCAGCGGCCACTCTTCCCAGCCGCGGTTGGAGAAGCGGAAGGCGATGTCGTCCGACAGACGGTAGTTCTTGAGCATCAGCTTGAGGCGGTTGCAGCTCTGCGGCGAGTACATGAAGTTGGGGCTGCGCCAGCCGAGGATGTGATCGGCGCCTTCGGTGAGGATGGCGTTGTAGCCCATGTCCTCGACCATCTGGGCGATATCGTTGCGGTAGATCAGCTCGGTGTTGCGGAACACGTGCGGCACGACGCCG
>JAEEUD010000337.1 GCA_016286835.1 Pyramidobacter sp.
ATTACCGCAATGTCTGGGAGTATCTCGGCCGTGCCGTCCTCGGGCTCGATGCGCTGAGCACCGTTCGCTTCGATCAGTGGTCCGATACCCTCGCCTTCGCCGAGGGCGCCGTGACAGGACCGGTCGAGGGCGTCCACGTCTTCTGTCACAGCGACATCTTTGAGGCGGTCTACTGCACGAACCTGCTGATGCGCGCTGCCGACGTGCTGGTGACGAAGCCGAGCGAGCTTGCGTTCTATCCGATCCCCAAGCTCTTCATCAAGCGCATCGGCGGCCACGAACGCTGGGGCGCGATCCACTCCGCCGAGATGGGAGACGGCACGCTGGAGTGCGAGGACATCCCGCACACGATCCAGATGCTGGACCTCTTTCTCACGGAGGACACTGCGCTGAAGGGCATGTGCGAAGCGATCTGCCTCAACAAGACCGCCGGCCTCTACGACGGCGCCTACAACGCCGTAAAGCTTGCAATGCGATTGAAAGAGAAATCCTGATCCAATCATAAAAACAGTCCCGCCTCCGAACGGAAGCGGGACTGTTTGTGTATTGCGTTTGAGTCAAAGACTTAAGCCTTGCGCTGCTCAAGCTCTGCACAGATGCGGCTGTACTCCGCCTCGTCGAGCTTGTATTTGCGCTGGTAGAGGATGTAGGACAGGAACATCAGCACGCAGGGCAGCACTGTCATGACGAGCAGCAGGCCGAGGGACTGCCCGTGCTGGACGCCCGAGAGCAGCGTGGAGATGTCGGCCGCCTTCTGTTCGGCGGTGATCTCCCCCGCGCTGGCTGCCTGCTCCAGATCAGCGATGCCGTTGGTGTAGTGGATGATATTGAAAACGATATAGGTGATGTTCGCGATCGCGACGGTCAGCGCCGAGGCCAGCTTGGTCAGGAAGGGGCGCAGCGAAGAGACGATGCCCTCGTCGCGGGTGCCGCGCTTCAGCTCGTTGTACTCGACGGTGTTCATGATGGAGATCATCATGATGAGATAGAAGCCGTACTGGCCGAAGTTTGCGAGCATATAGCCGAGCGTCAGCAGCAGGAACTTGATATCGAAGCCGGCGACCTTCATCGCACCGGTCTTCAACGCCAGGCTGGGGAGCAGCATGACCGCATAGCCGACGACGGAGATGATCATCAGCAGGTGCATCAGCTTCTTGCGCGGCGTCTTGCGGGAGATCGCGGGATAGAAAATCATCAGGACGGCCGTGACCAGCATACCGAGCATCTGGAAGATCGTGAAGAAGCCGCCCTCATAGCCGTACTCGACATAAATATAGGTCTGGCCGACGCCCGCCATGACGATGCCGTTGCCGATCTGCTGGAGCAGGAAAATCAGCGCGATCCAGAGGAGCTGGTCGTTGCCGGCGATCGTCGAGATGATCTTTTTGAAGCTTACCGGAGGAACGGGATCCTTGTTGTAGTCGCGCTTCTCCGTGACGCCGAAGACCGTGAACGCGAGGAAGACCGGACCGAGGATCGCAATGATGAGCGCGACGCGCCCGTAGGCGGTCACAGCGTTGCCGCCGATTGCGTTGCCGCCGGCGGTGAACATCGGGATGAAGGACGCAGCCAGAACGCCGCCGATGCCGGCGCAGAGCGTTGCGCGGGAGGTATACCTGTTTCGTGTATCGGCGTCGGAGCTCAGCGCGGGCACCATGCCCCAGTAGGAGATGTCATGCATGGTGTAGGTGATGGAATAGAGGAAGTACATGACGCCGAAGAACCAGACGAACCCCCAGCCGTTGAGCCGGACGTTGAACGCGAGATAAATGACGACGGCGGTCGTCAGGATACCGATGACGAGCCAGGGCTTGAACTTGCCCCAGCGGGTCCGGGTGCGCTCGATGATGTTGCCCATGATCGGGTCGTTCAGCGCGTCGAACACACGGGCGGCGACCATGATGACAGTGATCGCGGTGAGCTGAGCGGCGGTGAGCTTGTGGGTGAAAAGGACGAACGTCAGAAGATAGCTGGTCACGAGATTATACATCATATCTCTGCCGATGGTGCCGATGGGGAACATGATCAGGTTTTTCTTTACGATCCGCTGATCTTCCATGATGTCAACTCCGTTCTGTCTGTGATGTTTTTACTGTACCATTCTTTTTCTGGATTTGCAAGA
>JAEEUD010000338.1 GCA_016286835.1 Pyramidobacter sp.
ATGAAGCACTTTCGCGCCGGACGAGGCCAGCTCGAGCATCTCTTCATAGGTGATGTATTCAAGTTTTTTGGCGTTGGGCACGATGCGCGGGTCGCACGCGAACACGCCGGCCACGTCGCTGTAGATCTCGCACGGGCAGCCGAGCGAGGCAGCCAGCGCGATGGCGCTCGTGTCGCTGCCGCCGCGGCCGAGCGTGGTCAGGTCGCCCTCATCGGTGACGCCCTGAAAGCCGGTGACGACGACGACACCGCGTTCCTCGAGCTCGGCCCGGAGACGGTCGGACTGGATGTCGCGGATCCTCGCGCTGGAATGGGCGGCGGTGGTGAGCATACCGATCTGGAACGCGTTCATCGAAAGCGCGTCGATGCCCAAGTCCTTCAGCGCCATCGCCAGAAGCGAAGCGCTCACCTGCTCACCCGTGGCCAGCAGCATGTCCATCTCGCGCTTGTAATGGCCGCTTTGCGGCGAGACGGTACCGGCCAGCTCGATAAGGTGGTTGGTGGTCTTGCCCATCGCCGAGACGACGACGACCAGCTTTTCGCCGGCCTTGCAGCGTTTCGCGACGATGGCGGCGACGCCGCGCACCTTGTCGGGATCGGCAACGGACGAGCCGCCGTATTTCAGCACGACGGCGCCGGGCAGACTGAGGACGGGGCTCATGCCTACAGCTCCCGCAGGGCTTCGACGATGGCCGTCTTGCCCTCGGTCTTCGAATCGACTTTTTTGATCACGCGCGCAGGCGTGCCGGCGACCACCACGCCGGGAGGCACGTCCTCGGTGACGACGGCGCCGGCGGCGACGACGCTTCCCGCGCCGACGCGCACGCCTTCGAGCACCACGGCGTTGCCGCCGACGAGCACGCCGTCTTCGATGACGACGGGCTGCGCACTGGCAGGCTCGACGACGCCGGCGATGATCGCGCCCGCGCCGATGTGGCAGTTTTTGCCGACCTGCGCGCGGCCGCCGAGCACAGCGTTCATGTCGATCATCGTGCCCTCGCCCACGGAGGCGCCGATGTTGATCACAGCGCCCATCATGACGACGGCGTTTTTGCCGATCTCGACCATGTCGCGGATGATCGCGCCGGGCTCGATGCGGGCCTCGTACTTGGTGAGGTCGGTCAGCGGCACGGCGCTGTTGCGCGCGATCACTTCCACTTCGCAGTCGTCAACGCGGTCGCCGTTTGCTTCGAGCACCTTGAGGATCTCGGGCAGGTCGCCCTTGACGGTGCCGAAATTGGCGCTGCCGACGAAATGCAGCGCGCCCCAGTCGATGCCGGCCAGGTCGCCGGCCACAAAGGCGCGCGCGAGCGTGCGTTTTTTCGACTCTTTGATCAGACGGATGACGTCTTCGGTGTTCATGGTAAGTTACTCCTTCAAAAATCAAATCCAAAATCTTGACACGAAGACACAAAGGCACGAAGTCACAAAGAAAATCTTTTTGTTTTCTTCGTGTCTTTGTGCCTTCGCGTCTTTGCGTCGGCTTTGAATCAAGTCCTTTTACTTCGCCGCCCGCACCACGTCGGCGAACGTGAAGAAGCCCTTCTCCTGCGTCAGAGCGAACTGCGCGGCCTTGACCGCGCCGATGGCAAAAACGCTGCGGCTGATCGCGTGATGCGTGATCGACAGCGTTTCGCCGTCGTTGCCGAAGATCGCCGTGTGGTCGCCGGGCAGGCCGCCGAGGCGGAAGCTGTGCATCGGCACGTCGCGGCCCAGGGCCTTGCCGAGCAGGATCGCCGTGCCCGAGGGTGCGTCCTTCTTTTTGTTGTGATGCGCCTCGAAGATCTCCGCGTCCCAGTCGGCCAGCAGCGGGCCGTAGTCATGCAGCATCATCGCCATCAGAGCGACGCCGATGGAAAAGTTGAAGCTCTGCACGACGGGAACTTCCTCGCCGAGCGCGCGCAGCTGCGCGAAGTGCTCGTCCTTCAGCGCCGTCGTGCCGATGACCAGCGCGGCATGATGGGCGCGGCACAGCTCGACCGTGTGCGGCAGGACCTTATACGACGAGAAGTCGAAGATCACGCGCGGGGCGCTGTCGCACTCCTCGCCCGCGTCCCAGACGCGCAGGACGGGCGTTCCGCCGCAGGCGGCGACGATCTCGCCGCCCATGCGGCCGGTGAAAC
>JAEEUD010000339.1 GCA_016286835.1 Pyramidobacter sp.
GAGCGTGGCGGTGATGTTCTTCAGCGCTTTGTGCACCAGCTCGCGGTGCTCGGCGAACAGCGGCAGAAGCGGGCAGAGGTTGCGCGGCGACTCGCGGTAGCGTCCCGGGCTGCGGCCGCCGCAGAGGTTGAGCAGCACCGACATGGGCGTGAAGATCGACTGATAGATCGGCGTTTCGGGGCCGAGCGCTTCGCGGATCAGGCGCACGGCGTGCACCTGCGTGCCGAACGAACCGTAAAGGCCCGAGTGGGCGACGATCTTCTCCAGCTGCTCCGGCTCGTGCACGGCGTAATCCACGCGCGTCGGCACGGTGCCCTGATAGTGCTCGTAGTCGTAGACGTTGCCCCACGGCTCGTAGTAGTAGACCGCGCTGGGGTTGATCTTCACCCAGTCCCAGTCGAACTTCTTCTGGAAGCCCACCATCGCCTCGGCGATCAGCTTCGCGTCTTCCTCGTAGCCGGGAAAATGACGGTAGGCCGTCACAGGCGGACGGTCGGCCGGCTCGCCGTGCATGACGGCGGCCATACGCTCCTGCTTGCTCCACATCGCTGTCTCTTCCTCCCTGTGCGGCGGCGAAAAACGCTCCGCCGCTGATTTCCCCTTAATATTACCGTTTTGTTATGCAAAAGACCAATTCGCTTCTTTTATCAAGACGATAGAAGCGTTTTATAATGCACGTCTTGCCGTCTTTCGCGCGCGAAAGCACGAAAATATAATTTCCTGACGGCGCCGTTTTGCCCGGCGCGGGGGAACGAAAAAGACTCTGTACAGGCACAGCGTTCTGTTTTATGATGTTCATGCAGGAAATACTGAGTTCACAGGAGGGAACAGCGATGTTTGATCTGCTCATCAGGCACGGGACGATCGTCGACGGAACAGGCCGTCCTTCGTATCCCGGCGCGGTGGCGTGCGAAGCGGGGAAGCTCCGCGTCCTCTCCGTCGATGAGGCGGAAGGCGCGCAGGCGGCCGAAACGGTCGACGCGGCGGGACTGGCCGTGTGCCCGGGCTTTATCGACGCGCACTCGCACGGCGACCGCATCATCGGCACCGACGTGGGCCGCTGGTGCAAGACGTCGCAGGGCGTCACGACCGAGATCGCGGGACAGTGCGGCTCGACGTTCTTCCCCGTCAGCGCGAAGAACCTCGAACTGCTGCGGGGCACGTATCAGAACTCGCTGCCGGACTGGGGCCGGGATCATCTGGGCGAATTCGTCGATTTCGAGTCGTTCCTGCGCTGCGCGCAGCCGCAGGACAAGACGCTCAACAGCTTCATCCTCACCGGACACTCTCCGCTGCGGATCGCGGCGATGGGCTTTGACAAGCGCCCGCCGACGCCCGCGGAGCTGGATCACATGAAACGGATGCTGCGGACCTGCATGGAGCAGGGCTCGATCGGCCTGAGCACGGGACTGCTCTATTCGCCGAGCGGCTACGCCGACGGCGATGAGATCGCTGCGCTGTGCGAGGTCGTCGCCGAGTACGGCGGCCTGTACACCACGCACATGCGCGACGAATCGGCCGGCGTCCTTGCCTCGGTGGAGGAGGCACTGGAAGTTGCCCGGCGCACGGGGGTGCGGCTGTGCATCTCGCACCACAAGATCTGCGGCAGGAGCAACTGGGGGCTGTCGCGCAAAACGCTCGAAATGATCGACGCCGCCTGTGCCGAGGGCTGTCAGGTGACCTACGACGTCTATCCCTACACGGCTTCGTCGTCGAAGCTCAGCGTCTGCCTGCCGGCGTACTGTTTTGCCCGGGGCATGGACGAGCTGAAAAAGAACCTCGCCGATCCCGCCTACCGCGCCGTGGTCAAAGAGCAGATGGCCGGCGACGATCCGCAGTATGACGGGCGCTACCGTCACTGCGGCGGCTTCGGCGGCATCCTCATCTCCGACGCGCCTTCGACGCCCGCCGCCAACGGCAAGACCGTGGCAGCCTATGCCGCGGAGATCGGGCAGGATGAGTTCGAGGTCTTCTTCGACCTGATCCGGCGCGACGGCAACGGCGCTTACGCGATCTACTTCTCGATGTGCGACGACGATCTGTACTATATCGTTCAGGGGAAAAACGCGCTTGTCGGCAGCGACGGTGTGGCCACGAGCATGACGGGCAAGACCCAT
>JAEEUD010000033.1 GCA_016286835.1 Pyramidobacter sp.
ATCGCCGCCGCGCCGAACATGGGGTTCATCTTCCAGCCCAGCAGCGCGATCCACGCGCCGGCCGCCAGCGGGATGCCGACGACGTTGTAGAAGAAGGCCCAGAACAGGTTTTCGTGGATGTTGCGCAGCGTCGCCCGGGACAGGCGGACGGCCGCCGGCACGTCGGAGAGGCGGCTGTTCATCAGCACCACATCGGCGGCATCGATGGCGATGTCCGTCCCCGCGCCGATGGCGATGCCCGTGTCGGCGCGCGTCAGCGCCGGCGCGTCGTTGATGCCGTCGCCGACCATGGCCGTCGTGCCGCGCTTTTGCAGCTCGCGGATCACGGCTTCCTTGCCGTCGGGCAGCACGCCGGCGATCACGGCGTCCACGCCGGCCTGCGCGCCGATGGCACGGGCGGTGCGTTCGTTGTCGCCGGTCAGCATGACGACGCGGATGCCCATGTCCTGAAGTTCCTTCACGGCGCGCGGGCTGTCTTCCTTGATGGTGTCGGCCACGGCGATGATACCGGCAAACTTTCCGCCGCGCGCGAACAGCAGCGGCGTCTTGCCCTGTCCGGCCAGTTCGTCGGCCTTCGCTTTCATCGCCGCGGGAACGTCCAGCCTGGAGCTGATGAACTTCAGCGAGCCGCCGAGCAGGGCCTCGCCGTCCTGTCTGGCGGTCAGACCGTTGCCGGGCAGCGCCGCGAAGTCGCTCACGTCCTCTGCGGTCATGCCGAGTCCCGCGACGTGCGCCATCACGGCGCGGGCGAGCGGGTGTTCGCTTTTGGCCTCAAGCGCGCAGGCCAGACGCAGCAGCTCCGTTTCGTCCGTGCCGGACGCGGGGGCCACGTCGGTCACCTTGGGCTGTCCGCTCGTGATCGTGCCGGTCTTGTCAAGCGCGGCGATCTGCACGCGTCCGCAGTTTTCCAGCGACGCGGCCGTCTTGAACAAAATGCCGTTTTTCGCGCCGACGCCGTTGCCCACCATGATCGCCACGGGCGTGGCCAGGCCGAGCGCGCACGGGCAGCTGATGACGAGCACAGAGATGCCGCGCGCCAGCGCGAAGCCGAACTCCTTGCCGAGCAGCAGCCAGACGACCGTCGTCACCGCGGCGATGGCGATGACAGCCGGGACGAACACGCCTGACACTTTGTCGGCCACCTTGGCGATCGGCGCTTTCGTCGCCGCCGCGTCGCTGACCATGCGGATGATCTGCGACAGCGTCGTGTCCTCGCCGACGCGCGTGGCACGGGCGCGCAGATAGCCGCTCTGGTTGACGGTGGCGGCGCTGATTTTGTCGCCGGCTGCCTTGTCGACGGGGATGCTCTCGCCGGTCAGGGCCGACTCGTCGACGGCCGAGACTCCTTCGATGACGACGCCGTCAACGGGGACGTTCTCGCCGGGGTGCACGGCGAACTCGTCGCCGGCTTTCACCTGCTCGACCGGCACGACCGTCTCAACGCCGTTCACGATCAGCGCAGCCGTTTTCGGCGCTAGTTTCATCAGCGATTTGAGCGCGTCGGTCGTGCGGCCCTTGGAACGCGCTTCGAGCATCTTGCCGACGGTGATCAGCGTCAGGATCATGGCCGCCGACTCGAAGTAGAACTCATGCATATAGCCCATCACGGCCGCGGCGTCGCCCTTGACCTGCGCGTCCGTCATCAGAAACAGCGCCGCGACGCTGTAGGCGAACGACGCCGCCGAGCCGAGCGCGACGAGCGTGTCCATGTTCGGCGCGCCGTGCAGGAGTCCTTTGAAGCCGTTCGTGAAGAACTTCTTGTTGATCAGCATGACGATCGCGGCGAGGATCATCTGGACCAGGCCCATCGCCACGTGGTTGCCGTCGAAGAACTTCGGCAGCGGCCAGCCCCACATCGAATGTCCCATCGAGAACCACATGAGCACGGCCAGGAAGCCGAGTGAGGTCCACAGACGGCGCTTCAGCACCGGCGTCTCGTGATCGGCCAGCGCCTCTTCGTCGGCGGCCTGCTTCGCGCCCGGCGCCGGAGCCGCGCCCTTGAGCGATGCGCCGTAGCCGGCGTCTTCCACCGCCTTGACGATCTCGGCTTCGGAAGCCGTTCCCTCGACGCCCATCGAGTTCGTCAGCAGCGACACGGACACGGAGCTGACGCCCGGCACCTTCGCCACTGCCTTTTCCACGCGGGCGCTGCACGCCGCGCAGCTCATGCCCGTCACGTTGTACTGGACCATGAAAATACCCCCTGAACCTATCTCATCAGCTTCTGGATCGTCGCCACGAGCTCGTCGAGCGTCGATTCGTCGCCCTCTCTGATGTCGTGCGCCACGCAGCCGCGGATGTGCGCAGCCAGCAGCTCGCGGTTGAACGCGTTCATCGCCGCCGTCACCGCCGAGCACTGCACGAGGATGTCGGGGCAGTAGGCGCTGCGCTCCACCATGCCCTTGATGCCGCGGATCTGCCCCTCGATGCGGTTGAGGCGGTTCATCAGCTTTTTTACCTCTTCCGGCGAACGCTCCTTCGTGCGCCCGCCTGCCGGCGCGCAGCAGCACGGACTTTTTTCTTCCTGAGTCATTGCGGACAAACCGATCGCCTCCGTTCGTTTCCGCTGCATCTTATACCCCCATTGGGTATTTGTCAAGCGGACGGTGCGGATCGCGGGACCGGCCTGACGGGGTTCCGTTTGGACGCAGCCTTTTCGTGGTAAAATTGGTGAAAACGACAATTTTTAAAAAACGCGGTTTATCCTACAATCGCGAACAACAGGAGGAAACGCAAAAATGGCTCTGATGTACACCAGAAAGTTCGTCGTCCCGCTCTCGGAAGTGACGCCGTGCTACGCGCTCAAACCCTTCCACATGCTCAACATGTTCCAGGACGCCGCCGACGGCGCCGTGGAAGCGCTCGAGCCGCCCGACGACTACTGGACCAACGGCTGCGGCTGGATGCTGCTCCAGTACACGATCCGCCTCGGCCATCCGCTGATGGCCTTTGACAACGTGACGATCAACACCGGCCACCGTCCGCTGCGCGATCTGTACTCCTGCCGCCGCTTCCGCTTTTTGGAGGAAGACGGCACGCAGTTCGGCCTGGCCGACAGCAAGTGGTGCTACGTCGACCTCGCCAAGAGGCGTCCGCTGCGCATGAGCCGCGTGCTGCCGCAGGTGTTCATGGACCGTGCCGAAGAAGTGTTCGAGCCGACGTTCATCGATCCGCCCGAGCTGGAGCGCGTCGACCTGAGCACGAAGCTGCGCGTGCGGCTGGGCGAGCTGGACGTGAACGGCCACGTGAACAACGCCTATTACCTGAGCTGGGCGGCCGAGGCCGTACCGCAGGACGTGTATCTTTCCTGCGGTATCGTCGAAGCTGACATCGTCTACAAGCACGAGGCGCTCAGCGGCATGGAGCTGCTCGTCGAGACGCAGCAGGACGGCCTCAGCTTCCGTCACCGCATCACCAGCGGCGATACGTTGATCGCGCAGTTCGCCACGCGCTGGGAAAAAGTCCCGGAGCAGCGCGCATGATCGCCGCCGCCGACATCGGCGGTCACACGCTGACCGTCGGAACGGCCGAAAACGGCGCAGTTTTGCGCAAGCGCACCGTCGCCACGCCGCCGGAACGCACGCCTCGGGCTGTCTGCGCGGCTGTCAGGGCGATCCTTGAAGGGCTCGGCGTTCCGGCCGAAACGCCGCTGGCGCTGGGCGTGCCGGGATTCGTCCTCGACGGCGAGCGGGTGAGCGGCTGTCCCAACCTGAACGGCTGGGAAGGCGTGACGGCAGACGAGCTCAGCGATCTCTGCGGGCACGCCGTGACGCTGGCCAACGACTGCGACCTCTTCGCCCTCGGCGAGATGAGCGCCGGCGCGGCAAAGGACCTCGACGATTTCGTCTTCATCACGCTCGGCACGGGCGTCGGCGGTTCCGTGATCGTCAATCGCCGCCTTGTCCGCGGCGCGCACGGCAGGACGGGCGAGATCGGGCACTTTGCGCTGCTCGACGACCGAAGCTGCGGCTGCGGCGGGCGAGGGCATCTGGAGAGCTTCTTCTCGGCCAACGCCTTTGAGCGCGCCGCGAAAAAGTTCCACATGGAACCGGACATGCCCGCGCTCTGGGAACGCCGCGAAAACGCCTGGCTGGCCCGGCCGTTTGCCGAAGGCACGCGCGCGCTCGCCTGCGTGCTCACGTCGCTGACCTGTCTGCTCGATCCCCAGGCGATCGTGATCGGCGGGGGACTGTCGCATCTCGACGGCCTCTGCGACGATCTGCGCGACTACATGTTCCCGCTGCTGCCGCGCGCCTACCGCCCGGGGCCGGAACTGCGCCTGGCGCAGCTGGAGACCGACGCGCCGCTGCTGGGCGCGGAAGAACTTCTGACCGGCAAAAATCGCCCGCACGGGCGATGACAGTCGCGCCGTTTCTGCTATCCTTATCGTGTCAAACGCTTCCGCCCAAGGGCGTCAGGCGTTTCAATAAATACGAACACAAAGGAGAGATTCGTTATGAAAAAACTGCTTGCTCTGTTCGCCGTCCTGGCGATGGCCGGCTGTGCCTGCGCCTCCGTCGTGCCCCCGCCCGGCCGCATGCCCCGTCCCAAGCCGCCCGTCGAGACCGCGCTGCCCGAGCTGACGCACGAGCACACCGACAAGTGCCCGCCGCTTGACACCAACAAGGTGCGCATCGTCTGCATCCTCGACCGTTCCGGCTCGATGTCGCACCTCACCAGCGACACCATCGGCGGGTACAACAGCTTCATCGAGAAGCAGCGCGCCGAGGCCGGCGAGGCCAAAGTCACCACGGTGCTGTTCGACAACAAGTACGAGACCCTTTACGAGAACAAGCCGATCAAGGACGTGAAGCCGCTCACCAACAAGGAATACTACGCGCGCGGCACCACCGCCCTGCTCGACGCGGTCGGCATGACGATCACGAGCGTTGACGGCGACTTCAAGAAGGCGAATCTTTGCCCCAAGTCCGAGCTCGTCGTCTTCATGATCATGACCGACGGCCTTGAGAACGCCAGCCGCGAGTACAGCCGCGCCGCCGTGAAAAAGCTCGTCAGCGACGCGCAGGAGAAGTACGGCTGGAAGTTCATCTTCATGGGCGCCAACATCGACTCCGTGGCCGAAGCCGGCTCGCTCGGCATCCGCCGCGAGGCTGCCATGGACTACGCCGCTGACTCCGCCGGCGTGGGCGCGGCCTACGAGAGCGCCGGAGCTGCGATGAAGATGTTCCGCGCCAAGGAATCGCTCAACGACAGCTGGAAAAAAGCTCCCGCTCCCAAAAAGTAAAAATCGTGTACAATGAATGCCGGAAAGGGCCTGCCCCTTCCGGCATTTTTTCAGTCAAGGAGAATCGCACACATGAAAAAAGTCGCTGCTCTGCTCTGCGCGCTGCTCGTCTGCGCGGCGCCGGCCTTTGCGCAAAAAGAGCGCTGGGAAGTCGGCTCCGTCGACACCGCGTTCAAACTGCTCGGCCCCAATCACAAAGTCGTCGTCGAGGCCTTCCGCGACCCCGATTTCCCGTCCGTCGTCTGCTACGTGTCCTACGCCAAAGCCGGCGGCATCTCCGGCGCGGTCGGCCTGGCCGAAGACCCGGCGCGTTTTTCGCTGTCGATCCTGCGTACCGACGCCACGCCCATCACGCCCGACAAAAAGCAGAAGAAGGAGACCGAGGTGTTCAAGTCGCGCTCGGCCTTCTTCCGCAAGATGAAGATCGTGCGCTTTTACGACGACGAGACCAACTGCTTCGTCTACTGCGCCACCTCGACCATCCTGTTCGACGGCAGCCCCTTCAACTCCATCGCCGTCGTGCCGCTGAACTGAATGAATTGAAAGCGAAACGCGAAAAAGCCTTTGCCTGCGGGAGCAGAAAGGTGAAGAATAAAATGGGGTTTGCTTCCCATTGTCGGTAACAGAACAAAAATGACACCGGAAGGATAAAACTTCCGGTGTCATTTTTGTGTTTGAACCATCACGAAGCTTTACAGCAGCACGGCCCTGTAGATGTAGAAGATCACGAACGGCGCCACGGCCATTTCGGCCATCAGGGGCAGATAGATGCGGTCCAGCTTTTTGATCTCGCAGCCCATCTGTTCGAGCGTCAGCACCTGGCAGAGGTGCAGCGGCGAGAAGAAGTAGCTGACGAAGCTCCAGGTGTAGACGTAGACGCAGTAGATCATCTCTTCCATCGGCGGCAGGCCCAGCCCAAGCACGAGCGGGATCAGCACGCCCAACGGCACGTAGCTGAGGCCCGTCGTCAGGCCGAACAGCAGCGCCGCGGCGGCGATCACGAGCAGCACCGAAAAGCCCGAGGCGGAGACGAACATCGCCTGAAAGCCGCTCATGATGCCGGAAAGGCTGCGCACCGTGTTCTGGATGTAGTAGATGCCCAGCATCGTCACGAACGTCTTCACGCTCAGTCCTTTCCAGAACACGCGCGCGTATTCGCCCACGTCGCGCCGCCCCCAGCCGAGCAGCACCAGCAGCAGCGAGCTGGCCAGACAGAGGTACATGGGCAGGCCGAACAGCGCGTTCAGCACGATGACGATGTAGATCGGCGCCATATAGACGGCGATGCCGCGCAGACCGGCCACGCGGTCGCGCTTGCCCGTGACCGCGCCGGACGGAGCCGATCGCAGATAGAGAAAGTACGACGTCAGCTCCATGCAGGCGATGAACGCCACGTTGAACGCGATCAGGCGGTACGTGTTGATCTGCGGCGCGATGTTGCTCATCAGGATGATCGGCGTGCTCGTGGGAAACAGGAAGTACGCCATGTGGCGGAACGTCAGGTTGACCGCGGCGCGCTTCTGCACAGGCATGTTCATGCTCTGTCCCAGCTCGTCCACGAACGGGCTGGAGATGCCGGCGCCGCCGGGGACCGACAAGATGCCGATGGCCGCCGGCAGGATCATGATCACTGCCTTGGCCGAGGAGAAGATCTGCTTGAACGCGTCCACCAGCTTGGCGAGGATCCCGTAGTGCTTCATCAGCGCGCTCAAAATCCCCACTTGGATGACGACGGCGATCGTCTTCATCGTCGCCGGCGTCGTGACGATGCGCGCAAAGTTATCCGCCATCAGCGCTGGCGCGTGACCGGCCGCCGCGCCCATGATCGCTCCCGTGATCAGCAGCGAAAAGCCGATCCACATGCGGCCCTTGGGAATGAAGACCAGAAATCCGAACGCCAGCGCCATGGCGAGAAATTCGCGGGTCATGAAAACGCTCCCTTATTTCAGCAGCGCTGCCAGCTCGTCCGCCGTCGGCGTGTCGCTGATGACGCGTCCGTAATGCGCGTACGTCACCGTCAGGTCGTGATCGACGACGAACGCCGCGGGCAGCTGCAGCTCCTCGCCCTCGTAGTCGCCGTGGACGAGCTTGAGTTCCGCGATGCGGGCAGCCTTGACGGCGGTGCTCTCGTCCTTCATGGTCTTCTTGGAAGCGGCGGGGCGGATGTCGAACAGTTTGTACAGCTTCTGGCCGGGATCGCAGACGATCGTGTAGGGCACGCTTCCCTGCGGGATCTTCGCGGCCAGTCCGGCGGGATCGGACTGGAGCGCGACCAGCAGCTGCCCGCCGGTGGCGGCGATGGCGCCGTATCCCTCCTGATAGTCGATCATGTCGAGCTGGCACATGCGGCAGCCGTAGTAGCGCAGAAAGACCAGCGCGGTTTTGCCGGGGCATTTTTGAACGGTTTCGGAAAGGCGGCCGGCAGGCGAGTACGGCGTGGCAAACTCAAAGTCGGGCATTTTGTCCCCGACGTTCAAACGAGGCATGAAAATCGCTCCCTTGCGAAAAGTGTGTACAGGACCAAAACGCTCAAAATGTTAAGCGAAAAATGGAGAACGCGCAAGCATGTTTTCGTAAAGAAACCGCATCCCCGTTAAAAAATCCGCCGCTTTCCCGGAGCGGGACGCGGCGGATTTTTGCTATATGTCGTTTCTCTGGTATTAAACTAACCTGGCGAATGTTATTTCGCCGGCTTGGCGGGCGCTTTGTCGGCCGACTTGGGTGCGGCTTTGGGCTCGGGCATGGTGATCTTGGCGCCGTAGCGGCTGCGCAGGACGTCGCGCTCCTTCTTGACGGCTTCCACCTGACGCTCGCGGATGAGGTCGTTCTTGATGTCGTCCTTCACCTCGGCGAAGGGGCGGATGGAGGCGTCGCGCGTGTCGGTGACCTTGATGATGTGCCAGCCGAACTCGCTCTTGACGGGCTTGCCCGTCATCTGGCCCTTCTTCAGCGCGAAGGCGGCCTTCTCAAACGGAGGCACCATCTGGCCTTTGGTGAAAAATCCCAGATCGCCGCCGCGGCTGCGGGTGCCGTCGGCGGAGTGGTTCTTGGCGGCCTCTTCAAACGTGACTTTGCCCGTTTCGATATCGCGGAGCAGGTCGGCGGCCTTTTTCTGAGCGGCTTCCTGATCCTTTTTGGGCATGTTCTTGTCGGAGCGGATGAGGATGTGCGAGGCGCGGATGGCGGCGGGCACCTGGAACACCTCGGGATGCTCGTTGTAGAATTTCTGCGCGTCGGCGTCGGTCACGGTCTTTTTGCCGGCCTCGGCGAGGACTTTCTCCGTGGCCATGCGGAAGAGCAGCTGCTCTTCAAATGCGGCCATCGCCTTTTTGAAAGCGTCGCTGTTCTGCAGACCCTGCTCGCGTCCGCTTCTGGCGAACGCCTTGAAGTCGACGAGGTTCTCGACCAGCTGGCGCTGGCCCTCGGGCGACGAGTAGACCATGCGGCGCTGCGGATCGAACGCGCTCAGGGCCTGATCAAGATCGGTCTGCGTGATCTTGTCGTTCCCGACGGTGGCCAGCACTTTGGGCTCGGCGGCCAAGGCGCATGCGGCAAAAGCAAGCGAGGCGGCCAGCGCTGCGGCCGCAAGACGGTTCAGTTTCGACATGATGGATGATTCCTCCTGAAACGAATTTTTCCGCGCGGGGCGGATTTTTGACACGCCTATTATAATCGAAATCCCGCGCCTGCAAAGGTGTATAATTGTACAATCCTGAGACGGACGTTGCAAAATAGTTAATGCGCGTTTGCGCGTTCGGTTGTACAATAGCTGACGAAAGATTTCGCTTTGACCGCGCGGGTTTTTGGCGCCCGCGTGCTGCTGATTCTTGTAAAGAGGAGCCGTTCCCGATGAAAAATACACTTCGACTGCTGGCGGGCATCGCGTTTGCCTGTGTTTTTGCCCTGACCGCCGGCGCCGCGCCGGAGGCTGCCGACGAAGGCGAGCCGACGACCTTCTCCGAGGGCATTCAGGCCTGGAGCGCCAAGGATTACGATCTCGCGAAGAGCATCTTCACGGAAAACGCCGAGAAGGGCTCGCCGCAGGCGATGACCGCGCTGGGCTACATGTATTCGCGCGGCACGGGCGTGAACAAGGACCTGAAGACCGGCGCGCACTGGTATCGCATGGCGATCGCCGCCGGCGAGCCGTACGCGTCGTACGCGCTCTATGAACTGATGAAGGCCGAACCGTCGCTGGAAGAGACGCCGGGCGAGGCGAGGGCGCTGCTGAAGAACGCCGTCGAGAAGAATCTCTCCGCTGCCGCGCACGAGTGGTATCACGTGCTCGAAAGCGAGGGCAAGCACGATGAGGCGCTCGCGTTCCTGAAAAAATGCGCCGGTGAAGAGCAGATCTGGGCGATGACCACGCTCGGCACGAAGCTCTCGCAGTCGGAAAACGCCGAGGAAGCCAAAGCCGGGCTCGACCTTCTGAAAAAATCGGCCGCCAAGGGCGACATGACCGCGCACTACTTCGCTGGCAACGCCGAAAAGCGCCGCGGCAACGCCGCCGACGCGCGGAAGCACTACGAAGAGGCCGAGAAGCAGGACTACGCGCCGGCGATGTACGAGCTGGGCTGCCTGCTGCTCGACGAGAACAAGGGCAACGAGGCCGTCGCGAAGTTCACCAAGGCCGCGGAACAGGGCTACACGGGCGCGTATATCCTGCTCGGCCGCATGTACGAGCGCGGCAGGGGCGTGCGCCGCGATCCGGCCGTCGCCGTGCGGTACTACAAGCAGGCCGCCGACGCTGGCGACGCCGCCGGCTGCAACGAGCTGGGACGAATGATCGAGCAGGGACTGGGCGTGGCCGCCGCGCCGAAAAACGCCTACGCGCTCTACGTTTCGGCCGCCGAAGCGGGCAGCGCCGAAGGACTGTACAATCAGGCGCGCATGGAGCTGTATGGCATCGGCACGGACAAGGACGTCTCAGCCGGGCTTGAGCACCTGCGCGCGGCTGCCGAGAGCGGCGAGCCCGAAGCGAAAACGGCACTTGCCACGCTCTATCTGAACGGCGAACACGTGACCGAGTCGCGCGAGGAAGCTCTGCGGCTCTATCGCGAAGCCGCGGCCGCCGGCAACGCGCGCGCGCAGTACGCGCTGGGCGAGCTGTTCAAATCCGACCGCGACCGGGAAAGCAACGACGAAGCGCTGAAATACTATGCGCAGGCGGCCGAGGCCGGCTATGCGCCGGCGCAGTTCGCGCTCGCGCAGAGCCTTGCCGGTGACCGCTGGCACATGCCCGACCTCGTGCGGGCGCTGAAATGGTACGCGGCCGCCGCCGATCAGGGACACCCCGCGGCGATGTGCGCGATGGGGCTGTTCCGCCTTGACGCGGCCGAGAAGGACGAGGACGTCCGCACCGCCGCCGCGCAGATCACTCGCGCCGCCGAGGCCGGCTACATGCCCGCCGAGCACGCGCTGGGGATGCTCTACGAACAGGGCCGGCTTGGCGAGCGCGACATCCGCAGCGCCGTCATGCATTACCGCCGCGCCGCGAACGCCGGCGAGGTGGAATCGATGCTGCGTCTGGCCGGGATCATTGGCCGCGGCGATTACGGCTACACCGTCAACAAGAGCGAGGCGTTCAAATGGTATCTGGCC
>JAEEUD010000340.1 GCA_016286835.1 Pyramidobacter sp.
AAGCAGGACGTATGCCGCGCAAGCTGCCGCCCATCCAGTCGGGCGTCGGCAACATGGCCAACGCCGTGCTCGGCGGCTTCCAGAAGTCGAACTTCCGCAACCTTAGCGTCTACTCTGAAGTTCTTCAGGACGCCGTGCTCGACCTGATCGAGACGGAACGCGTGGCCTTCGCCAGCGGCACCGCGCTGACGATCTCGCCCGAGCGGCTCGACGCGTTCTACAAATCGCTCGATATGTACAAGCACAAGATCTTCCTGCGTCCGGTCGAGATCAGCAACTCGCCGGAGGTGATCCGCCGCCTCGGCCTGATCGCCGTGAACACGGCGCTGGAAGTGGACCTCGAGGGCAACGTCAACTCCACGCACGTCGGCGGCAACACCATGGTCAACGGCCTCGGCGGTTCAGGTGATTTCGCGCGCAACGCCGCGCTGCCCGTGTTCACCACGCCCAGCACGGCCAAACACGGCACGATCAGCTGCATCGTCCCGAGAGTGTCGCACGTGGACCACACGGAGCACGACGCCCACGTGATCATCACCGAGCAGGGCATCGCCGATCTGCGCTGCAAGACGGCCTACGAGCGCGCCGAACTGCTGATCGAAAACTGCGCGCATCCCAAGTTCCGTCCCGCGCTGCGCGAGTTCGTCGCCCGTCAGAGCGCCAAAAGCGGCCATCGCCACGGTTTCGCCCCCGAAGACCCGGCGCTGTGGCAGGCAGCCGTCAACGAAGTGCTTGCAGCGGAGGCAAAGGAGAACAAGGAATAAGCTGAAAGCAGGTCTTCTCTCCCCTTCAACAAGGGATCATTCGATATGGTAGGCTCGCCTGGATCAAACGTTCGGGCGCGCTTTTTGTGTCCTCAAGAGACAAAAGATATGTATGAAAGTTGTCTTCTTTCTGGACTTTACTTTTCCCCACTTTAACGGTAATATATTTTTCGTAAAGATTTTGACTTTTTCGCATCAGCGGGCTAAAATGCCCGGAAAATCTTCCCAAGGCGCCGGGCCGCCGTGAATATCGGTCTCCCGCTGCCCTCTATGCGGAAGGGACTGCGGCAGAGAGACAACTCAACCATAAAAGCACTCAACATCCGTGAGCGACGGAGCAAAGACCGTTTCCCGTTTCCGGAACGGTTGGCAGATCATATGCGGCTCTTTCAGCTTGAGGCTGAAGGAGCCGTTTGTTAAGATTCGCCGTTATTACGAAGGGAGCGTATGACCACACAATGTACAACCGCATCAGCAACCGCGAAGTCGAGGCCAAAGTCACCACCGCCGCAGCCGCCGCACAGCTCATCAAAGACGGCATGACCGTCGGCATGAGCGGTTTCTCGATGGCCGGCTACCCCAAGGCCGTGCCCACCGCCCTTGCCCGCCGCGCCGAAAAGGGAGAGTAGCTGAAGATCACTCTGATCACCGGCGCTTCCGTCGGCGACGAGATCGACGGCCAGCTTGCCCGCGCCGGCGTGATCTCCCGCCGCTATCCCTATCAGAGCAACGCCTCGATGCGCGAACTGATCAACGAAAACCAGATCGCCTATGTCGACATGCACCTGTCGCAGGTGCCGTTCTTCATCAAGAACGGCTATTTCGGCAAGATCGACGTGGCGGTGATCGAGGCCATCGGCATCGACGAGCAGGGAAACATCATCCCCAGCACGTCGATCGGCTGCTCGAACACGCTGGTGGAGTACGCCGAAAAGGTCATCGTCGAGGTCAACATGTGGCAGCCCGTTAAACTGGAAGGCATTCACGACGTATATAGCCCCGGCCGCATCAAACAGACGGAAATGATCCCCGTGGTGCTTCCCAACAACCGCGTCGGAATGCCCTACATCCGCTGTACTCCCGAAAAGATCGCCGCCGTCGTCATCACGGAGATCCCCGACGGCACGGCCTCGCTGGCGAAGACCGACGCCAACTCGCAGAAGATGGCCGACTTCCTGATCAAGTTCATCGAGGACGAGGTGAAGGCCGGCCGTCTGCCCCACGATCTGCCGCCCATCCAGTCGGGCGTCGGCAACGTGGCCAACGCCGTGCTGGGCGGTTTCCAGAAGTCGAACTTCCGCAACCTCACCGTGTATTCCGAAGTGCTTCAG
>JAEEUD010000034.1 GCA_016286835.1 Pyramidobacter sp.
CACGGTTACACGCCCTATCCCGAAGACGTGGTAGAGCGTTTAGTGACGAGATAAGCAGAGAACGGCATCGACATCTTCCTGATCTTCGACGGTCTCAACGACATCCGCAACTGCCGCAAAGCCGCCGAGACAGCGATCAGATGCGGCAAGGCCGTAGAAGGCAACATCCAGTTCACAAGCAGCCCCGTTCACACGGTCGAGTCATTCGTGAAAACCGCAAAGGAATACGTGGAGATCGGCGCGACCGCCGTGCACCTTGAGGACATGGGCGGCATGATCGATCCGGTCACCGCCGGCCGCACCGTGCGGGCGCTGAAGGAAAACGTCTCCGTGCCCGTGCACTATCACGCCCACTGCGTCAGCGGCATGACGCAGATGACTTACTGGGAAGTCATGCACGCCGGCGCCGACGTGGTCGACGTGGACGTCTCGGCCTTCGCGCTCGGCAGCAGTCACCCCGCCGCCGAAAGCACGATCGCCGCGCTGAAAAACACGCCGCGCGACACGGGCCTCGATTACACCAAGCTGCAGCCCATCAACGCCTATTTCAAGCAGATGCGCGTCAAGTACGCGAACGTGCTGTCAAAGCTGGTCGGCGTGGACATCAACGTCGTCCGCCACCAGATCCCCGGCGGCATGTACAGCAATCTGGAAATGCAGCTCGCCTCGCTGAACGCCTCTGACCGCCTCGGCGAAGTGCTGGAAGAAGTCGTGCGCGTGCGTCACGACATGGGCTATCCTCCCCTGGGCACGCCTTTTTCGCAGATGTGCGGCGCGCAGGCCGCCACGAACGTGATCACCGGCAGCCGTTACAGAATGATCTCACGCGAGGTGCGCGCCTATGTGCAAGGCAAGTACGGCATCCCGCCCGCGCCCGTCAGCGACGAGCTGAAAAAGCGCGTCCTCGCCGAAGGCGAGCAGCCGATCACCTGCCGCCCCGCCGACCTGATCCCGCCCGGCTACGAAGCCAAACGCGCCGAGATCGGCGATCTGGCGAAGAGCGAAGAGGACGTGCTGACCTACATCATGTTCCCCGCCGACGGCAAAAAGTTTTTACAGAAGAAATACGGCGTGAGCGCGTAAAGTCCGTCTGTTTTACGTGAAACGCTGAGGATAAACCGAGCCGTCCGAAACGGAAAGTTCTTTCCGAATCGGACGGCTCGGTATTTTTAGCCACGATTGTTTTTTGTGAAACGAATCATTCATCAGCGCCCGATCAGAGCGTATTCCTCGGGATGAAGGCGCGCAAAGCAGGCGGTGCGGCAGCTTTCTTCCAGCTCTTCGATAGCGGCAAAAGCGTCCATGAGATCGCGTCCGGCAACGATGCCGCCGTGATTGCGCAGCAGAAAACCCTCGGCGCACGGCAAAGCGGCCTCAAACGCCGCAAACAACTCGGGCGAGCCGGGCGGCGCGTAAGGGACAACGCCGATCTGACCAACTTTCATGCGCAGGTAGGGCGTGTAACGCGGCACGGCATCGTCTTCGTCAAGTTCTTTGCGGCACGACCACAGCGCCGCGCAGGGGCCGTGCGTGTGGATGACAGCGCCGATGGTATCTGATTTGGTGTAAAAGGCGCGATGGAGCGGCCATTCCTTGCTGGGCTTGCGTTCGTTCTGCCATGTTGACGTTTCCAGGTCAAACACGGCGAAATCTTCTCCGCTCAGCGTTCCAAAGCAGGTCCCGCCGGCAGTGACATACATTTTGTTCTCGTGACGAAAACTGAGATTGCCTGTGCTGCCGCTGGTTTTGCCGCGCTCAAACAGTGAATGGGCAATCCACAGCGCCTCGTCGATTTTTAACTGCAATGTCGTCATCGTTTAACCTCTCGTCATATTCTGCGCACGTGTGAAGAAATCCGGCTGCCCGAAGTTGCCGGATTTGAGCACCAGACGCAGTTCAGGCTGTTTGCGGGGGATCATCACGGGCACCCCGGGCGCGACGCTCTCGCCGATGAAAAACGAATCGAAGCCCAGCGCTTTCGTGACTGCGCCGCTGGTCTCTCCGCCGGCGACAACGATCCGTGTGAAGCCGTGCTGAACGGCTTTCACGGCAAGGTTCGCTGTGGCGCGTTCGAGCGTCTCGGCCACCTTTTCGCGTCCCGCCGTCTGCGCCGTGCGGACAGCCTCAGGCGTGTCAGAACTGTACACAAGTGAGCCGTCGCCTTTTTCTTCGATGAAGCGCCAGAGCTCGTCTTCCGTCTGCGCGCCGCCCAGCAGTTCAAGCGGGTCCATGCGCAGCGCGGGTGCGCCGCTGCGCAGATACTGTTCGATCTGGCCGCGGGTGGTGCGCGAACAGCTGCCTGACAAGACCACAGCAGGGCCGGCCGTGCGCGAAGCGAACGCGTTTCCTCCGTCGGACTTTGCGCCGTGGAAACGCGCCAGCTCCGGCATCAGACCGGAACCGCCGGAGAGGACGGGGAGCGAACTGAACAGCTCAACGATGCTGCGCGCGTCTTCGTCGCGGTCGTAATCGGGGATGATGTAAAAATGCCGTTTTCCCTTAGCAAACGCTACAAGGCGGGAAGTCGTTCCCGCGTCCACGCGTCCGACTGACAGGCATGGATATTGGCTCTGAGGGCGCATCAACTCGGCAATGGAGCTTGCCCACATGGGCGTGAGCGGGTGGTCGCGCATAGGGCTTTCAGCCAGAGGAACACCGTTCACGTACAGACAGCCGTTCGTGACCGTGCGTCCGTTGACGGGCAACGAAGGGCAGAGGATCGTGTACGGCACGTCATACTCTTCCAGCAGCGTGTCGAGAATCGGGCCGATGTTGCCGGAAGGCTTGGAATCGAACGTGGAGCAGTACTTGACGTAAAGCTGCTTTGCGCCTTGGCGTTTGAGCCATGCGGCGGCAGCGAGCGTGTCAGCGACGGCGCTTTTCGTCTCCTGCGTACGCGTTTTCAGCGCCACGACAGCGGCCTCGCAGTCGGCCGCGTCATCGTCGTGCGCGGGAGTGCCGCTAAAGAGCACAGTACGCAGACCGGCGTTTGCCAAAAACGACGCCGCGTCGCCCGCACCGGTGAAGTCGTCGGCGATGACGCCGATTTTCAGCGCCGCCATGGATTAGACTCCGGCCAGCGTCCCGCGCAGGCGCTCGATCACGGCGTCGGTGAATTCTCTCGTCGAAGCCGTGCCGCCAAGGTCGCGCGTAAGGCATTTCCCTTCGCTCAGCACCGCGCGCGTGCTCGTTTCGATCGCTTCGGCCGCCCGCTCTTCGCCCACGTGACGCAGCATCAGGGCGGCAGAGAGGATCAGCGACGTGGGATTGGCGATCCCCATCCCGGCGATGTCGGGCGCACTGCCGTGACAGGCCTCGAACACCGCACCCTTGAAACCGATGTTCGCCCCCGGTCCCAGGCCAAGACTGCCGACGAGGCCGGCGCAAAGGTCGGAGAGGATATCGCCGTACTGATTGGTCGTGACGATCACGTCGAACATCTCCGGCTTTTTGACCAGATAAAACGTCGTCGCGTCCACAAACAGATCGTTCGACTCGATGTCAGGGTACTCGGCGGCGACGCGGTTGAAGCACTCCAGGAAGAAGCCGTCGGCGATGGAGATGGCGTTGGCCTTGTGCACGCAGGTGACTTTTTTGCGGCCGTACTTGCGAGCATAATCAAAGGCGTAGCGCGCGACGCGCTCGGCGGCCGTTCTTGTGACCAGCTTGACGCACTCGGCAGCCACGTCGCCGATGCGATGCTCGATGGCGCTGTACACGTCCTCGGTCAGCTCACGCATGATGATCAGGTCCATCTTTTCGTGCGTACCGGATATGCCGGGGATGCCCCTGCTCGGACGCGGGCAGACGAACAGTTCCAGCTCGCGGCGAATGGCGTTGTTGAACGAAGGGTAGACGTGCTCGGAGCCGTCGTCGTGGATGCAGGTGACGCGGCCCTTGCCCTTTTCCACCGTAATCGGCCCCTTGATCGCGATCTTCACGTCTTTGAGCATGGCGATCGACTCCGGCGGCACGGGATGACCATATTTTTCGATCGCCTCCTCCGCGATGGGGATGTTCACCCATTCGATGGGCAGCCCGCAGGCGTCCACCACACGCAGCGCCGCTTCTGTGATCTCCGGTCCGATGCCGTTGCCTTTCAAAACGCCAATCTTCATGACAAAAACTCCTTTTCGCTCAGGCGAGCAGAATTTTAAACGGTTCCATTATCAGAAAGAACGCGCGCCAGAGCAAATATCAAAACCGTATGAGAGCGGCATACAGTTTCGGTATCGCGAACGCGGACCGAAATCCTTTTCCGCTCGCGGCTCTTTCGCTATAATGATTTATAGTGAAAGGAGGCGACGCGCATGATTCATCAGAGCGACTGGCAGCTGCTGTGCACGCTCTACGAGCACAAGAGCGTCACGCGCGCGGCCCAGGCTTTGTACATCGCGCAGCCGGCCGTGACACGTCGGCTGGGGCAGCTGGAAGAGGAATTCGGCGTGACGATCGCCGTGCGCCACTCAAAAGGACTGCTGTTCACCCCGGAAGGCGAATTTCTCGTCGAACACGCCGCGCGCATGGTGCGCGAGTATGAAGCACTGGAAGAACGCCTCCGTTCCTCCGGCGGCAAGCCGTTCGGCACGCTGCATATCGCCGCGTCAGGTTCGCTGTCGAGATTTCTGCTGCCGGGCCTGCTCGGCGGTTTCAAGTGCGAATATCCCAGCGTCGAGTTCCAGCTCAGTTCCGAGTTCAGCTTTAAAGTATCGCAGATGGTCAACACACGCAAGGCGCACGTCGGCTTTCTGCGCGGCGATCACGAGAGCGGCTGCGTGCGCGTGCCGCTCGGTACCCAGCGCGGAGTCGTCGTCTGCAAAAGAGAGTTCGAGCTGGAAGAATTGCCCGGCATGTCCCGCATCGATTTTTACGCCGACGCGCTTTCCAACGCGATGATCGATTCCTGGTGGTACGAACATTTCCGCGATCCGCCGAAAACTGCCGTGACCGTGACCTCCGGCAGCACCTGCGCGGAAATGGTCGAAAACGGTCTGGGCTACGGGATTTTTCTGACGCGCGACTTTATCCGCGGCAGAAAAGGACTCTTCATGAAAGACATGCTGCGCGCTGACGGTTCGCCTGTCACGCGCAGCGATTGGATGATCTTCCGCGAAGAGTTTACGCAGATGAGTCTTGTACGCGCGTTTATCAACTACGCCGAGACTTATGTCAAAAACGTCAGAAAAGGAGACGATTAACATGAAAGTTGCGATGATCCAGGCAACCTACCGCGCTGTCGAGCCGATGGTGGAAGCGTTCCGGCAGATCACGCCGGAGTTCGAAACCGTGCAGTTCGTCAACGAGCAGATGCTCGCCGCCGTCAACAAACGGGGCCACGTCGGCGAAGCCGAGCTGCGCATGTTCACCCGCATGATGCTGGAGGCGATGGAAAGCGACGCCGACTGCATCCTTGTCTGCTGCTCGATCTTCTGCTCCTACGTGCCTCTGATGAGAAACTTCACGGACAAACCGATCGTGGCGATCAACGAGCCGATGCTCGCCCGCGCGGGCGAGTTCCGCCAAAACATCGGCGTCGTTTCGACCACGCCCACGTCAGGACCGCACACGCAGGAACAGATCGAAAAGGCGATGGGAGAGCACGCCGGTTCGGCCTCGTTCCTGCATGAGATCATCCCCGAAGCGGCCGCAGCACTGAAAGCAGGCGACGGCGAACGGCACGACCGCATCGTCGCCGAAGCCTCACGGCGGCTGATCGAAAAGGGCGCTTCGTGCGTGGTGCTGTCGCAGATCACGATGGCCGGCGGAAAGCGCTTCCTTGGCAAAACGCCGGTTCCCGTACTCACAAGTCCGGAAGAAGGCGCCCGCGCCGTCGTCGAGCTGTGCAAAAAACTCTCAGGGAAATAACTCACGAAATTACAAATAGTTTCACGTTTGACAATAACGAACGACCGGCCGTCCGAAGCGGAGAAACTTATCCGCATAGGACGGCCTTTTTACGCCGTGATTGTTTTACGTGAAACAGCTCTATCTCTCCGGCATGAGACAATCGAGAAACGCTTTTACCTGTGGCAACTCGGCGGTCTCGTCGCGCCAGAGCGCGTGAGTGACGCGCTCAAGAGGCGTGCCGTCCTTGAAAAACGCCGGTTCTACCACGCCGTCAAAACCTTCCAGACAGATGCTCGGCAGCAGCGACCAGCCCAGGCCGCGACGCACCATCTCCAGGCACGTGCCGATGTCGTTGACGACGAGGCGGCTCTGGTCGCTGTCTCCAAGCAGACCGCGTTCGCTGCGCCAGCGCGTGAAATCGTCTTCAAGGCCCTGATCGGAACGGCGCGCGATAAACGGCAGCTTTTCAAGGGGCCGTGAAGCACTCTCCGCCCTGCGCACCACGCAGACGGCTTCACGGGAGACTTCGACTCTTCCCTCTTTCCAGGGATAAGAGCCGCGCACCACAGCTACGGCGATGTCACCGCGCACAAGAGCGCGATAAACGATCATGCTCTGATTGGCCTGCAAGAGTACCTGGACCTTCGGATAGTGCTTCATATACCAGTGCAGCAATGCCGGCAGTTTATAGCGCGCGAAGTTGACCGATGCCCCCAGTTTCAGCTTGCCGGCCACCTCGCCCGAGGCGGCACGCGTCTCGTCGCGAATCTCCTCCATCAGCCGTACCGCGCTCTCGATCTTCGGCAGCGAACGTTCCAGCGCCGGCAGCGGGGCAATGCCCTTTTTCGATCTCGCGAACAGTTCGCAGCCCAGTTCGGCCTCGATCTTCTGCAGCCGTTTCGTCAGGCTCGGCTGCGTAGTGAACAATTCCTGCGCGGCGCGCGTGACGTTACCAGTCTCGATTAGCTTTTTCAGAGCTTCCAGATCTTTGTCATCCATGCGTACAGCTCCTATCCATTCTATAATAGAATCACGTCAATTAGATTTTACGATTTTACAGAATGGTTGTCCAGTCTTAGAATCGAATCGCCAGCGGGGGAGGATGCGCAAAAATGCGGCGGACGCGGTCATATCAAATCTGTATGCCCCCATCATGCGGATTCGATATTTGTTTCAGGACGTTTGCGGCCGTATCATACGTGCAGAAACACCTCGCAGGGCGAGTGCTAAAATTCAAAAAAGGGAGCTGTGGACATGAGTACATTGGCAATCGTGGGTTTTGTTCTGATGGTCGTTTTGATGGTGGTGCTGATCAAGGGCTGGGTGTCGCCGCCTGTGGCGTTTATCATTCTGCCGCTGATCGCGGCGGCCGCGGCCGGCTTCGGCGTGAAGGACATCGGCGGGTTCATCAAGGCGGGCATGGGTTCGATGCTGAACACAGCGGTGCTGTTCATCTTCTCAATCTCGTACTTCACGCTGATGGACGAGATCGGCCTGTTTGACCCGGTCATCAACTTCCTGACCAAAAAGGGCGGCAAAAAAAACTGGATGATTTTCGTCTCGGTGCTCCTCGTCACGTTTGTGGCACACCTTGACGGCTCGGGAGCGACGACGTTCCTGATCGTCGTGCCGGCGTTCATCACGATCTTCCGCCGTCTCGGCTATCGCCGCGAAGCTCTGCTGTGCCTGATGTGCGTGCCTTACGCGGTGATGAACCTGGTGCCCTGGGGCGGCCCGACGATGCGCGCCGCGACGGTGGCCCATGTGGAAACGGCCGACCTGTACAACTTCATCATTCCCGGCGTGGCAGTGATCGCCGTGCTGGCGTTTGTCAACGCCGCGATGGTCTACTTTGCCGAGCATCGTCACGGCCTGAACCCCGAAGTTGTCGAAGAAGCCGCGGCTGAAGCTAAGGCCGAAAAGAAGCGCGACGGCAAATATTACTTCAATCTGTGCCTGACGCTAGTCATGCTGGCCTGCCTGTTCCTCAATCTGAAGCTGCCTCTGTACTCGATCTTCATGATCGCCTACGCAATCGCGCTGGTCGTTAACTTCCCCAACAGCAAGGAGCAGAACAAGAAGATCAAGACGCTGGGCGGCAACGCCATCGTCATGACGCTGACGCTGTTCTCGGTGGGCGTGTTCATGGGCGTTATCTCCAAGTCGGGCATGGTCAAGGAAATGGCCACGACCATCGTCAACGTGCTGCCCGCTTCGATCGCGCCGCACATGCACTGGTTCCTGGCGCTGTTCTCGGTTCCGCTGATCATGATCCTCGGTACGGACGCGTTCTATTACGCGATGCTGCCGATCATCATCGGCGTGGTGCAGCCCTTCGGCGTCGCTCCTGAGAGCGTCGCGGCCACGTTCCTGCTCACGGCCACGTTCGGCACGCCGATCTCGCCCTCGGTAGCGGCGGTGTACGTGGGTCTGGGCCTTGCTGACGTGAGCATCGGCGACCACATCAAGTACAGCCTGAAGTTCGTGTGGCCGCTCAGCATCATCACATTGATCGCTTCCACTCTGCTCGGCGTCATTCCTTTCTAAGAAGTGAATTCAATCAAATAAGGTATGGGGCGAACGTCTTCGTTCGTCCCTTTTTATTTCCCAATCAAAAGGAGAGCTTTCATCAATGATTACTTTGTACAAAGGCAAGCATTTTGTCACGCCCGACGGACGCATCGTTCCCGCCGGCGAAAACGTCGGCGTCTCGCCCGATCAGGCGCACGCAAACACGATCACGTATCAGATCCTGTCCGCGCACAACCACTCCGGCGACATGGAGCATTTGCAGATCAAATTCGACTCGATGGGCGTGTACGACAATACTTATGTCGGCATTTTGCAGACGGCCTACGCCTCGGGGCTGAAGGAGTTCCCCATGCCCTGCGTGTTCACCAACTGCCACAACTGCCTGTGCGCCGTCGGCGGCACGATCAACACCGACGTGCACAAATACGCCGAGTCGGCCTGCCGCAAAAGCGGCGGCATCTTCGTCCCGCCTCACGAAGCTGTCATCCACCAGTACATGCGCGAGATGATCGTCAAGGGCGGGGGCATGAGCATCGTCTCCGATTCGCATACCCGCTACGGCACGCAGGGCAGCGTCTCGATCGGCGAGGGCGGACCGGAGCTGGCCAAGGCGATGCTGGGCAAGTATTACGAGATCGACTATCCGTCGGTGATCGCCGTGGTCCTGCGCGGCGCGCCCCGTTCGTTCGTCGGCCCCATGGACGTGGCGCTGACGCTGATCGGCGCGACGTTCAAGAACAACTTCGTGAAAAACTGCGTACTCGAATTCATCGGCAACGGCGTGAGCAGCCTGAGCATGGACTTCCGCAACGGCGTGGACACGATGACGACGGAATCGGCGTGCCTCAGTTCCGTCTGGCGTACCGACGACAAAACAAAAGAATACTTTGAAATCCACCAGCGTCCCGAGGACTTCAAGCGCCTCGACCCGCTCGGTACGGCGCTGTACGACGGAGTGGTCGAGATCGACCTGAGCACGGTCGAGCCGATGATCGCGCTGCCGTTCCATCCCAGCAACGCGTTCCCGCTCAAGGACGTGATTGCCGAGCCGCGCAAATATCTTGCATTCGCCGAGAACGAAGCCATGCGTGTCTTTGAGAACAACAAGGACATTCATCTGGATTTGCAGAGCAAGATCCAGCCGAACGGCCGCATCAAGGTCGACCAGGCAGCGATCGCCGGCTGCGCGGCCGGTTCGTTCGAGAACATCTGCGCCGTCGACGCGATCGCGCGCACGTGCGGCACCGGCCTCGGCACGTTCCCGCTCAACATCTATCCCGCATCGCAGCCGGTGATGACCGAGCTGAACCGCGCGGGCGTGCTGAACGACCTGATGACCGCGGGCGCGCGTGTGAAAACGGCGTTCTGCGGCCCGTGCTTCGGCGCTTCCGATGCGCCCGGCAACAACGACTTCTGCATCCGTCACAGCACGCGCAACTTCCCCAACCGCGAGGGCAGCAATCCCGCCACGGGGCAGGTGGCTTCCGTCGCGCTGATGGACAGCAAGTCGATCGCCGCCACGGCCTTCAACGGCGGCCTGCTCACCTCGGCCGAGGAGCTGGAAGGCGTGGAATACGCTGTGCCGGAGTACCGCTTCAACAAGAAGATCTACGACAACATCGTCTACAACGGTTTCGGCAAAGCGAAGCCGGAGACGGAGATCGTCTACGGACCGGCGATCAAGGACTGGCCCGAGATGCCCGCCCTCACCGAAAATCTGCTGCTACAGGTCACCAGCGTCATTCGCGACGAAGTGACCACCACCGACGAGCTGATCCCCTCGGGCGAAACGGCGTCGTACCGCTCCAATCCGTACAAGATCTCCGAGTTCACACTCATTCGCAAGGACCCGCAGTACGTCGGCCGCGCAAAGTCGGCTCAGGAGTACGAGAAAGCGCGCCTGGCGGGCGACCTCGCCAAAGCCGGCGAAGCATACGCCGTGCTCAAAGCCGTCGGCGTGGACGTAAGCGCGGAAGAACTGGCAAAGACGACCGGCCTCGGCTCCGTGCTCTACGCCAAACGCCCCGGCGACGGCTCGGCGCGCGAATACGCGGCCAGCTGCCAGAAGGTTCTCGGCGGTCTCGCTAACATCTGCATCGAATACGCGACCAAGCGCTATCGCAGCAACTGCGTCAACTGGGGCATCCTACCGTTCACTTGCCCCGATGCCGAGATCAATCTGGAGCCGGGCGAATGGCTCTGGTTACCGGAAGTGCGCGCATGTATCGCGCGCGGCGAAACGAAGATTGTCGCCACGGTTATCGCCGCCGACGGCGGCACGCGTCCGCTAGAGCTGGGGCTTAAGAACGTGTCCGAAGCGGAAAAGAAAGTCCTCTTGGCTGGCAGTCTG
>JAEEUD010000341.1 GCA_016286835.1 Pyramidobacter sp.
CCCGTTCGACAACTGGCAGAGCAGCATCGACTACATCGGCTATCTCAACATCGCCCGCGACAAACTGGGCACGCCCAAAGAGACGGAAACGCGGATCGAGCGCAGATCGACGAAGCGCAAGGATCACCCCGATCACGACATCCTCACGCTCGACGTGAAACTCGACTAAAACGCCATGAACAGGGCACGACGATTGTTTGCGCTGCTGCTCACGGCGCTGACGCTGTGCGTCTGCGCCGCGGCAGGAGCAGAAGAGATACCCGCCGTCCGCTCGGGCGACGTTGCGACGATCGAACAAAAGCAGGCGGCGCAGAACCTGCCGCTTGCCGTGCGGCGGACGCTCAGCGACGTGCGGCGCGTCTCACGCGGTACGTTTGCGCAGCCGCAGCTCACGCGCGAGCGCATTTTGCGCTTTGACGTGACGGCGCAGGTCAATCCCGACGCATCGATCACCGTGCGCGAGGACCTTGAGTTCATCGCCACGGGCCTGAAGATCAAGCGCGGCCTGGTGCGCGCCATTCCCGTGCGTTACCAGACGAACGAGGGACGCAAGGTCGAAGTGGGGCTGAAAGTGCTGTCCACGTCGGTCGACGGACGGAGCCTGACATGGAAGGAATCCGACGAAGGCCGCGGGCGCAATATCCGCATCGGCGACCCGAAACACATGCTGATCCCCGGCACTCATCGCCTCTCTCTCACCTACACGATGACGAAGATGCTGGGGTTCTTCGACACGCATGACGAGCTGTACTGGAACGTGACCGGCAACGAATGGGACCTGCCCATTCAAAGCGCCTCGTTCAAACTGCGTCTGCCGGGCATGGACTTCGGCGAGGGCTTCAGCACCGTCGAGTGGTACACGGGCCACTACGGCTCCACCGACAGAAGCGGCGCGCGGGAGACCGCCGACCGTACGACCGTGACGACGCGCGCGCTCCAGCCCGGACAGGGACTGACGGTCGTGTACACATGGCCCAAAGGCATCGTCCTCAAGCCGGAAAAGACGGCGTTTGAGCGCTTCGGCGACCTGGCGTGGCGCTACGGCAGCTCGATCTTCAACTGGCTCGCCGGCCTCGGCGTGGCTATTGGCGCCGCTCTGCTGGGAGTCGCGGGCTGGAAGGCCGCGACCAACCACACGGCCGAAGTCGCGCCCGCGCCGCTGTTCCACGCGCCCAAAGACCTGCCGCCGGCGCAGGCACGCTTCATCAAATGCGGCGAGACGGACAGCAAGGCGCTCTCCGCCGAGATCATCCGCCTGGCCGTCGACGGCTGGCTGAAGATCACCGGCAGCAAAAAAGAAGGCTACACGCTGGAAAAGGTCGAACGCGCGTCCTCGCCCGACGATCCCACTCAGGTGAAGCTGCTGGAAGCGTTGTTCCCGTTCGGCATTACGCATCTGCCCCTGAAAAAATCTCAGCACGAGAAATTCCAAGCCGCCCAGAAGGCAGTGAAGGAAGCCGCCGACGCCGGCTCGCTGTACGCGAAGAAAAACGGCGCGCTGTGGGGCGCGTTCGTCGCCATGCTGCTCGGTTTCGGCCTCGCCAGCGCCTTCGCGCTCGTCACCGACTCGGGCACGGCCGTACAGTTTGCGGGCGGCATCTTCGCCGCCGCGGTCTGCGTGCCGGCGCTGTCGGCCGTCGTCAACGGGATCGGCACGACGCTGGGCGGCGCTTTCGTGATCGGCGCCGCGTTCTTCCGCTTCATCCTGCCCGTGGGCATTTGGGCCATCGCCACGCTCAGCGATGAGCCGCGCAGCTTCTGGTACGCGCTACCCGTGCTGCTCGCCGTGCTCGTCGCCCTGCCGCTGAGAAAGCGCACGCTCTACTGGACCGACACCGGACGCAAAAAGCTGGAGCAGACGAAGGGCCTGGAGATGTTCATCACCGCGGCCGAGAAGGACCGGCTGGAACTGCTCAACGCGCCCGACGACACGCCGGAGCTGTTTGAAGAGCTGCTTCCCTACGCCGTGGCGACCGACACGGTGAAAAACTGGACGAACCGCTTCGCCAAAGTGCTCGAAGCCGCGTCGTATCAGCCAGAATGGTGCCCCATGCCCATGCACGGCACGCATTTCGTCGCCAATGATTTCACG
>JAEEUD010000342.1 GCA_016286835.1 Pyramidobacter sp.
AGCTTAGGATTGGCGAGCTTGATCCCGGTCGAGAAGGCCAGCGCTCGACCGTGCGTACCGTGGAACGTGTTGGTGGTGACGTAGTCGTCAGCCTTGCCCCAGCAGCCGATACCGGTAGTGACTACAGTCTCCTGCTTTGTCCAGCCGCGACGGTCGATCTCGCGCAGGATGGACTGGAGCACAACGCCGTTGCCGCAGCCGGCACACCAGAACAGCGGCAGTTTTTCGGAAAGGAGATAATCTTCTAACATGTTTTCGCGACCTCCTCAACTTTCTCCACAATCTGCGCAGGCATAATAGACTTACTGTCCACTCGGTTGAATCCAAGTACAGGGATGTTGCGCGGATTTCGGGCCCGAACGACGTCGATGTACTGACCAAGGTTCATCTCAGGGAAGACGGCAGCTTTGACTCGGGCCATCACCTCGTCGATGGCATTGTCAGACACGGGCCAGAGCGTGACGAACTGCACCACGCCAACCTTGATGCCCCTCTCGCGGCAGTTTTGCATCGCCGACAGCGCTGAGCGGGCAACTCCGCCATAAGCGAATATAACGTATTCGGCGTCGTCCATCTGATAGCGGCGGACGATCGAGATCTTGTCCTTGTTCTTCTCGATCTTGTCGGTCAGGTGGCGGATAACGGCATCGGCGTTGTCGGTGCGCGAGCAGGGACGTCCCATTTCGTCGCGCATGGAGCCGTTAACCTTGAAGACGTATTCACTACCGTAAGACGCCAGCGGAGCAAGGCCGTCCTTGTGATCGTAAGGCTTGTAGTCGGAAGGATCGCAGTCCGGCCGGCGGCGCTCGACGATCTTCACCTCGCCGGGCCCGCGCAGCACGCACTGCTCTTCAAGATGGCCGATGATCGCGTCGGCGAGGAAGATGACCGGCGTGCGGTACTCCTCCGCGTAATTGAACGCCGTGATTATCAGGTCGAAGCAGTCCTGCACGCTGGAGGGCGAGATGACGATGATGCCGTGGTCGCCGTGAGTGCCCCAGCGGGACTGCATCACGTCGCCTTGGGCGGGTTTGGTCGCCAGTCCGGTGCTGGGACCGGAGCGCTGTACATCGATGAGCACGCAGGGGATCTCGCCCATCACAGCGACGCCAAGATTCTCAGCCATAAGCGAGAGGCCGGGGCCGCTCGTGGCGGTCTAGGCCTTTCTGCCCGAGCAGGAGGCGCCGATCAACGCAGCCATGCTGCCCAGTTCGTCCTCCATCTGCACGTACAGTCCCCCGACCTGGGGCAGACGGATCGATGACGTCTCCGCCACCTCGGACGAGGGCGTGATCGGATAGCCGGCGTAAAAGCGCGCACCAGCGACGATCGCGCCTTCGGTCATGGCTTCGTTTCCCTGCATGAATACGGTTCTGCTCATCAGCTACGCCTCCTTTTCAACTTTCAGCGCAAAGTCAGGACAGCGCATTACGCACAGCTGACAGGCGACGCAGTCCTGCGAACGGGCTGCGACTGGCGCGCCGTCGCGGTCCGCGTCGAAGACCTTCTTCGGACAGAAAGCCACGCAGATGCCGCACGATTTACACCACTTCTTGTTGATCGTGATTTTTGAACTCACAGTTAGTGCTCCTCCTTTTTGAAATTACCATATAGAAACTGATCAGCTCATCAGTCCGGACGGATCGACTTTCTCCGTGAGGATGCGCAGCACTTCGGAATCAGGCTCGTCAAGCCGCACGGTCTGGGAAACGTCGATCGCAAAGCCCGTGCTTTCGACGACCTGCTCGACCGTTGCATAGGGAAACAGCTGAGCCAGGTACATGCGCTTGTCCGCACCGAAGCGGAACACGCCCAGTTCTGTGACAACAGCGCGCGGGCCTTTGTCTGCCGGCAGGCCCCGTGCAGATCGTCCGCCCTCGCCGTCGATCCAGCCTGGGCTGGTGCAGTAGTCGAGTTGTTCGACGAAACGACGCTTCTGGTGCTTCATGACGATCACCGTGTCGCAGTAGGTGGCGATGCCGTTCGCGCCGCCCGATCCGGTCAGGCGCGTCTGTGGAGCTTTGTACGGACCGACGCAGGTGGAATTGAGGTTGCCGTACGGATCGATCTGCGCCCCTC
>JAEEUD010000343.1 GCA_016286835.1 Pyramidobacter sp.
AAAAAGGGCGCCGGCGTTCTCGTCGAGGGCCGCATCAACACACGCAGCTACGAGTCGAAGACGGGCGAAAAACGCTACGTCACCGAGATCGTCGCCGAAACGTTCCAGTTCGTCGGGCCCCGCCGCGACGAAAACGGCGAGAACGGCGGCTCGTATCAGGGCGGTAATTCGTCCTACGGCGGTCAGGATCGCGGCAATCGTTCCTACGGCGGAGGAAATTCCTATCAGGGCGGCGGTTACCAGTCGGGCGGCTATCAGCCGCGCGAGACCGGCAGCGCGCCGAAGAGTTACCGTGATACCCAGTCGCAGTCTCAGGGCGGCGGCTTCGGCGGCGATTCGTTCCCGATGGATATTTCCGAGCTCGATCCGGTCTCAGCTCCGGCTCCGCAGAGCGAAGACGAAGCTGACATCCCCTTTTGATGACATCAAAGCCGGGTCGCCGTTGAACCGGCGGCTCGCGAAAGCTCAGGGGCGCACCCTGAATTAAGGTTTTGTGAAGGAGGTCAGACTATCATGCCCTTTAACGGTCCCATGAAGAAGAGATCGAACGGCAAGCGCCGTCCCAAGGTCTGCTTCTTCTGCGTCGATAAGATCGAACATGTTGATTACAAAGACGTGGAGAGGTTGAAGAAGTACGTCAGCGAGCGCGGCAAGATCATTCCCCGCCGCGTCACCGGCAACTGCGCCAAGCATCAGCGTCAGCTGACGATCGCTGTGAAGCGTGCCCGTTTCATGGCCCTTCTGCCTTACACCGCCGAGTAAACAATGACTTACGCAGAGAGAGGAGAGCTTTTTCGTTTCCTCTCTCTTTTTTAATATCCGCGCCGCTTTCCCGCGCGGCGCGATGAAAGGAGAGCGCACGTCATGACGAATGCCCGCGGCCTCACCGAAGCCGCTCTTTTGACCGGGCTTTCCGTAGTGCTGTACCTTGGGGCGAACTTCATCCCCGTGCTGGGGATCGGGCTGATCTTCCTCAGCCCTGTCCCGCTTGTCATCCTGGAAATGCGGCACGATCTGAAAATGGGCTTTGTCTCGCTCATCGTCGGATCGCTCCTGGCCATGCTCGTTTCCGGTCCCGTTTCAGCCCTGTCCTATGCGTTCGGTTTCGCCCTGATGGCGCTGGCGCTGGGACGCATCATCGAGCTGAAGACCAACGCGATCGAGATCATCGGCTGGGGCTCGCTCGTCTCGCTGGCGTGCAAGCTGGCGCTGGCCGTGATCATGTTCTACGTGACCGGCATCAACCCGATGAACCTCGACATGCCCAGCGTGCAGAAGGCGCTCGACTGGGTCGGCACGCTGCCGGGCATCTCCATCACGCCGGAAGTGAGAGCGCAGTTCGAGCAGATGTTCCGCATGGTGCCGCTGATCGTGCCGGCGATCTTCATCATGGCCGCCGTCATGGACTGCATGATCTGCTACTGGGTATCCGGCAAGGTGATCAAGCGCCTCAACCATATCGAGCTGCCTAAGCTGCCGCCGTTCACGCACTGGCGTTTCCCCGCCAGCGTGCTGTGGGCGTTTGCCGCCTGCATCATCTGCTCGCTTCTCGGACAGTATTATCCGCAGCTGGCGATCCTGACGCGCGCGGCGCTCAACGTGACGCTGCTCGTGCAGTATCTGTTCGTCATGCAGGGGCTGTCGTTCATCGCCTGGTGGCTGGAGAGCAAAGGCATCACCGGCTTCGGGCGCAACATGATCCTCGTGCTGGCCTTTTTCATGCCGCTTTTGTCGCAGCTGACGACGTACACCGGCATGTTCGATATGTGCTTCAATTTCAGGGAACGAATCGGAAGGAGACGTTAAAATGAAAGTGATTTTGAAGGAAGACGTGCGCAAGCTGGGCAAAAAGAACGAAGTCGTCGAAGTGTCCGACGGCTATGCGCGCAACTTTCTGTTCTCCCGCGGTCTGGCCGAAGAAGCCACTGCGCAGAACGTCAACATCCTCAAGGACAAGACTGCCGCGGCGGAGCGCAAGGACGCCAAGTTGACGGCCGAGGCCGAGGCCACCAAGGCCCGTATCAGCGGCAAGGTCGTGCGCGTGCGAGTGAGCTGTGGCGAGGGCGGCCGCCT
>JAEEUD010000035.1 GCA_016286835.1 Pyramidobacter sp.
TCGTTATATGGTGCTGTCGTGTCCAAATGCTGATTGACCGTAAGGGCGGGCCCGTGTGCCCGCCCGGCTTACGCCGCGCTGATGTCCATGATTTTGAAGCGGCGTTTCAGTTCGCTGATGAATTCCTGCGCGATCGGAGTCGGCGGGCAGTCCTGCTTGAGGATGCAGCCGAATTCCAGCGCGTCGGCGTTTTCGATGGGGACGGAGCGGACTTTGTAGGCGGAGATCTGCTTTTCAAACGTGTCGATGCCCAGCCCGTAGAAGTCGCTGCTGCCGATCAGGCGCAGCAGCGAGGAACGGGCGCGCGTGTAGACGACGCGTCGCGGCGGCTGGCCGTCTTCTGCCCGGCGGTGCAGGAACTGATCGGTCAGGTCCTCGAACTCGCCGAGGAAGCGGACGAACGGGTAATCCGCCAGATTTTCCAGTGTCACGGCCTTTCCGGCGCGGAGCAGGGGATGATCCTCGGCCACCAGAAGATGCGGCTTCATGCGGGCGAGAAGGTGGTACTCCAGATGCTTTTCCTCCAGCGCGGCCCGGATCTTCTGTCTCTGGTAGTTGTCGAAATTGATCACGCCGACCTCGAAGAAGTGGGAAGAAACGTCCTCGATGACGTCGGCGGGGCTCCCTTCGTTGAGCTTGTGGGCGAACTGCGGATCGTCCCTGTGGCGAAGGACAACGGCGATGAAGCACTCCATGATGTGGGTGTACTTGGTCATGGAGACTTCGAGCGAAGACGCTGCCGCGTCGGCCGTGCCCAGTTTCTCGATCTTGCCGCATTCCTGGACGATCTTTTCGGCGTGTCTGAGAAATTCAGTTCCTTCGGGCGTCAGGACGACGCCTTTTTTGCTGCGCTGCAGCAGGACGACGCCGAGCTCGTTCTCCAGATCGTGGAGGATCTTGCCCAGATGCGGCTGGGAGATGTACAGCTTCTGTGCGGCCCTGTTGATCGAGCCGATTTCCGCGACGGTGATGAAGTACTTCAGATGCTCTGTGTTCATTTGGCCCTCCTGAGGTTATCCGTGATTCAAATAACGCTCATAGCGATAACCAATAACTTTACATTCATATTACCATGTTAAAATCCAAGTGTAAACGATTCGGCGGCGAGTTTTTTATCTTTTCCCCGCTTCTTTGGGAAAACGCCGCACGAAAAATGATCTGGGCAGCGGTCTTCGTGCCGCGGAAAGGAGCGCATTATGGCAAGAACATTCAACGATGTCATGCAGATGGTCCAGGAGCACAAGATCGAGATGGTCGATTTCAAGATGGTGGACATCAACGGCGTTTTCCGCCACGTCACCATCCCCGTCAGCTATTTCACCGAGAGCATCATGAAGGACGGGATCGGCTTCGACGCCTCCAATTACGGCTACGCGATCCTGGAGAAGAGCGACATGGTCTTCATCCCCGACCTTGACACGGCGATGGTGGATCCGTTCTGCGCAGTCCCCACGCTGTCGATGACCGGAGATGCGATGATCATCGACTACCCGGACAACCGGCCCGTCGCGCAGTATCCGCGCAACATCGTCAAGGCGGCGGAGCAGCACATGAAGGATCTCGGCATCGCCGACACGATGCTGATCCTGCCGGAATTCGAGTTTTATCTGTTCAACGAGGCGGGCTGGACGGTGAAGCCCAATCAGGTGAGCTCGTTCGTTGACGCCGAGCAGGCGCACTGGAACAGCGACTCGCAGGGCAAAGGCGTCGTCGTGCCGTTGCAGGATCACTACCACATCGCCAAGCCGTTCGACCGCTCCTACGAGTGCCGCAGCGAGATGGTGAAGCGCATCGAGGCGGCCGGCATCCCGGTGAAATATCATCATCCCGAGGTGGGCGCTTCCGGCCAGTTCGAGATCGAGCCCAAGCTCGGTTCCATGCCGATGATGGCCGACGCCACGATGCTGATCAAGTACATCATCCACAACACGGCGCTGGAATACGGCCTGTCAGCCACGTTCATGCCCAAGCCGATCTTCGGAGAGGCGGGGAGCGGCATGCACGTGCACATGCTGCTGCTCAAAAACGGCGAGCCGGTGTTCTCCGACGACAACGGCTATTCGCACCTCAGCAAAGAGGCGCACTGGTTCATGGGCGGCCTGCTCTCGCACATCTCGTCGCTGTGCGCGATCACGAATCCCAGCGTCAACTCGTTCAAGCGTCTGGTGCCCGGCTATGAAGCGCCCGTCACCGTCGGCTACGCCACGTCCAACCGTAGCGCCGTGATCCGCATCCCGGCCTACGCCAAGACGCCGAAGATGCGCCGCTTCGAGCTGCGCAACCCGGACGCCACCTGCAATCCGTACTTTGCCTACGCCGCCATCCTCATGGCCGGCCTCGACGGCATCCAGAAGAAGATCGATCCTCACGCGCACGGCTGGGGCCCCTACGACTGCAACCTCTTCAACCTGCCCGAGGAAGAGAAGAAGAAGCTGCAGGGCCTGCCCGTGCGTCTGGAAGACGCGCTCGACGCGCTGGAGGCCGATCACGACTATCTGACTGCCGGCGGCGTGTTCCCCCAGGAACTGATCGCCAAGTTCATCAAGGGCAAGCGCGCGGAGTGCGCCCGTCTGGCAGCGATCCCGAACCCTGCCGAGTTCGAGATGTACTACAACGCGTAACTGTTTTTCGTCAAAATCACACGTCTGAAAGGGGATATAAAAAATGGATGCTGTTTACAATGGTTTGCTGTACCTTACCGGTTGGCCTCTGGCTTGTCTGCTGTTCTTCGGCGGTCTGTACTTCACGATCCGCACCAAGTTCCCGCAGTTTCGTCTGTTCGGGGAATCGATCCGCGTCGTTTCGGAAAAGCCCACCACGGCCGGTTCCATTTCCTCCTTCGGCGCCCTGATGATCTCCACGGCCTCGCGCGTCGGCACGGGCAACATCGTCGGCGTTTCCACGGCTATCTGCATCGGCGGTCCCGGCGCCGTGTTCTGGATGTGGGTGACGGCCATTTTCGGCGGCGCTTCGGCGTTCGTCGAGTCCACGCTGGCTCAGGTCTATAAGAAAAAGGATCCCGACGGCGGCTCCTACGGCGGACCGGCCTACTACATCGAAGCGGCGCTTCATTCCCGCTTCCTGGCGGTCATCTTCTGCCTTGCCCTGATCTTCACCTACGGCGTCGGATACAACATGCTTGCTTCGTACAACCTGCAGTCCGCGTTCAGCGGCTTCGCCTTCTATGATCCCAAGCTGACGCCGGCCATCATCGGCTGTGTCATCGCGCTGATCTCGCTCTACTGCCTGCTCGGCGGCGGCCGGAGAATCGTCCAGATTACGGGCTTCCTTGTCCCCGTCATGGGCGTGCTTTACGTCGTCCTTGCAGTCGTCGCTCTTGCCAAGAACATCGGCAACGTTCCGCACATGTTCGGGATGATCTTCGCCGATGCGTTCAACTTCCAGGCCATCTTCGGCGGCTTCATGGGATCGTGCCTGATGATGGGCTTCAAGAGAGGTCTGTACTCCAACGAAGCCGGTATCGGTTCCGCCCCCAATGCCGCGGCCGCAGCCGACGTGTCGCATCCCGCCAAGCAGGGCCTTGTGCAGATGCTTTCCGTCTTTATCGACACTCTGCTTCTCTGCACCGCGACTGCTTTCATGAGCCTCTGCTCCGGCGTGGAACCCACGGCGGAAGTCGCCGGCGCCCGTTATATCCAGCTGGCCCTTTCGCAGACGTTCGGCGACATCGGCCCCGTGTTCATCGCCATCGCCATGCTGCTGTTCGCGTTCACGACGCTGCTTGGCAACTTCTACTACATCGAGAACTGCGTCGCCTACCTGATGAAGAAAAAGCCCTCGCGTATGTTCATGAATGCCGTCCGCGTGTTCGGCGCGTTCCTGATCTTCATCGGCGCGATCATCTCCTTCGGCACCGCCTGGGACATCGCTGACATCTGCCAGTGCATCCTTGCCGGGCTGAACATCCCCGTCTGCATGATCCTCGGCGGCGTGGCCTACAAGGCTCTGGACAACTATGTCGAGCAGATAAAGGCCGGAAAGAACCCCGTGTTCTTCGCCAAAAAGGACGGCGGCGTCACTGTCGATACCGATTTCTGGAATTAACGGTAACGGCGCGCTGCCTGGTTTCACTCTGTCTGTGATCCCCCGCTGAAGGGGAATAAACTGAAAAGGTACTGATGAGGCCGGCCGGCGTGTAAAAGCCTGACCGGCCTCTTTTTTACGGCATTTGGACTGCGGATCATTGAAAAAGCAGCTGAGCCTCCGGAACGCTGTTTTTCTTACCCTGGCGGCCCTGGTGTGTTGTTGGGAAGATCTTTGGCTCGCCGGAAGCGGGAAATTTATCGTCGGGGCGAAGAAATCACCTGTACGGTCCCCCTTTGCCGCAGTCTGCGAAACATAATCCCGTGCTGTTATGCGTTGTTATTTTTATATTCCGCAAACTATGCTTGATAGAAACACCGGGTGTGGTATAATTATTCTCAATAGTCATGAAAAATCTGGTCGTCTGTGCTGATGTGCTGCGTTCAGACGTTCTGATTTTCAAAAACGAAACTTCCCGTTCATACAGTGTATGACTTTATTTCGGCGAGATTAGCGCGTTTTCCCAAAGGAGTGCTGCCAGCCCATGACGACGACAGTAAGAGAAACACTGACGCTCGATTCTTTCAAAGGGTTTCGTGTGCTTGCCGGTCAGAGTGGGCTCGACCGGGCGGTGTCCACGACGACGTTCATCGAAGCCCCCGACTCGTGGAAATGGATCCGCGGCGGCGAGTTCGTCCTCACGCTCGGGTATGCGTTTCAGGAGGAATCGCAGCTTTTTGACCTTGTGCACAAGCTGATCGACCACGGCGCCTCGTGCATCGGCATCAAGACGGAACGCTTCCTCAAGAGGATCCCCGAAAACGTGCTGGAGCTGGCGGAGCAGCACTCGTTCCCGGTGATCGATATCCCGATCTCCGTCCCGTTCGCCGAGATCATCCATCCCGTTCAGTCGCTGGTCATCAACGATCAGGCGCGGCTGCTGAAATACTCCGAACGCGTGCGCCACGCGTTCTTCGCCCTCAGCGTCAAGGCGGCGGAGATCGAAGAGATCATCCAGACGCTGTGGGAGTTCATCCATCTGGATCTCATTTTCCTGGAGGCCTCGACGGGCAAAAAATATCTGACCTCCGACTCATCGCATCTTCTCGCGGTGCTCGACGATAAGCCCCTGAAGGACGTCCTCGCCGAATATCCGCACGAGGACGTGACGCTCAACGGGCGGCTGATGGGCTATCTGATTTTCGACACCGAGCCCGAAAAGCTCGGGGAGCATTGGGCGGAGATCCCCCTGAATCAGGCGAAGGGCGCGCTGCTCCTGTATTTCCAGCGGCTTGAGGCGAAAAAGCAGGTCGAGTCGCGCTATCGGAACGAATTCGTGCAGGACCTGATCTCCCGCAACATCCGCATGGAGCAGGAGGCCTGGAACCGGGCCAAGGTGTTCAACTGGTCGCTGGAAGGTCCGCAGCGCGTCGTAGTTGTCGATATCGACAACTACAAGAGCACGCTGACGAGTTCGATCTCGCGCGGACAGGGCGCGTCCGCCGTGGAGAACATCAAGTCTCGCATCTACTCGATCGCGCGTTCGCTGCTCGGGCACCTTGACGGGGGCAAGTATCCCTACGCGGAGATGAGCGACTCGATCGTCTTTATTTTCCCGGGAGGAACGCGGGGGCGTGACGCATTTTACCCTAAGCTCCTTGACGCGCTCGACTCCATGATGAAAGCGATCCGCGAGGAGACGGGCTTCACCGTCACCGTCGGGATCGGGGAGCCGCGCGACAGCGTCTTCGACTGCTCGGAGAGCTATCGCGAGGCCTGTCAAGGACTTGAACTGCTGCGCGCTTCCTGCGGCGGCAACAAGATCGCGCCGTGGGAGGAGATGGGCGTCTTCAAGCTGCTGAGCAGCATCAGCGGTACCCCAGAAAGCGAACAGTTCGTCGCCCGCTGGCTCGGCCCGCTGCCGGCAAGCGGCCGGCAGGGCGAGCAGAATCTGCTGGAAACGCTGAAGACGCTCCAGCAGTGCGGTTTCAACCTGAAAGAGGCTTCTCCGCTCCTCGCCATCCATTACAACACGCTGAAATACCGCTGGAAAAAGATCTGCGACGTGCTCAACATCGATCCGGCGAACAGCAACGATCTCCTCAACGTGTCGCTTGCCCTGAAGCTCCACCAGCTTCGGGACGGTTCTCTGATGAAAGATTAGGGCTGTTTTTTGTCAGAAAGGCCTGTTTTTGTTCTGTATGAACAAAACAGACCTTTTTTTTATTCATAGGTGCACAATGGACGCAGGTCAGAATGCGCAGAATGAAAAAATCTATGATTTTTTTGTCCATTATGGATATAGATTGATCGTCGCTTTTCAATATAATAATAACGTAGGTTATGGTTGGAGCGGTCCGTGCGGCGTTGTGCCGTGCCGGTGCGCTTCTGTACGGTTCGTTGATCTTTGAAGGAGGTCGTACGATGGAAAATTTGAAGGAAGTCATGCGGATTGCCAATCTGCCGACTGTATGGGTGTTGTGCTCGGTGACTGTTGTCGTCTCGCTGGTGCAGTCGCTTTTGTTCTCGCGTCTGGCGCGTAAAACGGCGGTCGAGGCGAAGATCGACCCCGAGATCACGAAGACTGCGTTCCGCGTCGGCCTGATCTCGGCGATCGGACCGGCCGTCGGCGTGTTCATCATCATGGTCGGCCTGATGGCCACGATCGGCTCGCCCATGGCGTGGCTGAGACTTTCGATCATCGGCGCGGCCCCCACCGAACTGACGGCCGCCACGCTCTCGGCCGAAGCTGCGGGCAGCCGCCTCGGCGCGGACAACTTCACCGTCAAGGTCATGGCCGTGACGTGGTTCGCGATGGCTCTGAACGGCTGCGGCTGGCTCCTTGTCAGCGGCCTGTTCTCGCCCTACCTTGAAAAGCTGCGCGAAAAGGTCGGCGGCGGCGACAAAAAATGGATCGCGACCCTCAGCGGCGCGGCCTCGCTCGGCGTTTTCGGCTACCTGTGCAGCAACGAGATCCGCCGCGGCACCGGCAACATGACGGCGGCGCTCTCCGGCGCAGTGGCCATGGTGATCCTCGTCAAGCTCATCGTGCCGAAGTTCCCCAAGCTCTCCGAGTACGCGCTCGGCATCGCCATGCTGTTCGGGATGGCCTGTGCCGTCGCTCATGACGTGGCGCACATGTAAGGTCCGCCTGACACGAATAAACGAGACAATAAGGAGGTCAATCTTATGGATATGGACGCTCTCACCGCAAAATGGAAGAGATCATGCAACTTCATCGGCATGCCGACCAACCTGCTTGCCGCCGCGACCAGCTTTTTGCCGGTGCTGTGGCTGTGCTGGACGTACAGCTGCTGGCCTGAGCTCGACGTCGTGCTGAAGGCGTGGGGCCTGGTCGCCGCATCGTTCGGCGCGTTCTACTTCGTCGAGCCGATCTCGTATTACTCGGTCGTCGGACTTTCGGGCACCTACCTCGTCTTCCTTTCCGGCAACATCGGCAACATGCGCATCCCCTGCGCCGCTCAGGCTCTTGACGCGACGAAGACCGAGCCCGGAACGCTCCAGGCTGAAGTCGTCTCCACGCTGGGCATCTGCGGCTCGATCATCACCAACCTCGTCGCCGTGGCTCTGGCCGCGTGCGTCGGCGCTTCCGTCGTCGCCATGCTGCCCAAAGTCGTCTCCGACGCGTTCGTCAAGTACGCCGCGGGCGCGATCTTCGGCGGCACGTTCGGCAACTTCGCGATCAAGTATCCCAAGATCGCCATCTTCGGCATCGGCATCCCCTGGGCTCTGCTGACCTACGTCAAGCCGCCCGCATACGTCACGATCATCGCCGCCGTGTTCGGCACGATCCTGATCGCGCGCATTTTCTACAGCTTGGAGAAGAAAGCGTAATCCGTTCGTCTCCGTTCAGCGTTCGCGGTACAACCGATTCCGCTGCCGCCTGTTGTGCAAAAAAGGGGAGAGAGGCGCGGAAGGCTTCTCTCCCTTATTATTTAAGATTGAATAAAGGAGCTGTTGTTCATGTGGGAAAAATGCAAAGCGCTGCAAAATGAACTTGTCGGCCTGCGCCGCGAGTTCCATCAGATCCCTGAGCTCGGCGACAATCTGCCCGAAACGCAGGCCCGTGTCTGCGCCGAACTCGACAAGCTCGGCATCCCGTACAAAAAGAACACGCTTGATTCCGGCATCATCGCCCTGATCGAAGGCGGACAGCCCGGCAAGGTCATCGCCCTGCGCGCCGACATGGACGGCCTGCCCATCACGGAAGCCACCGGCCTGCCCTTTGCCTCGAAGCACGAGGGGAAGATGCACGCCTGCGGACACGACACGCACATCACGATGCTGCTGGGCGCGGCGAAGATCCTCAGCGAGAACAAGGCGAACCTGAAGGGCACGGTCAAGCTGATCTTCCAGACGGGCGAGGAGACCTGCACGGGATCGAAGACCATGCTCAAAGAGGGCGTGCTCGAAAATCCGCACGTCGACGCCGTGTTCGGGATGCACATCGGTTCGCTCATCGATCCGACGATCCCCGCCGGCAAGGTCATCGTCACGCCCGGCTGCTGCATGGCCTCGTATGACCACTTCATCCTGCGCGTGAAGGGCACCGGCTGCCACGGCTCCACGCCGGAGAAGGGCGTCGATCCGATCGTCGTCGCTTCCAACATCGTCCTTGCGCTCGAAGAGGTCATCGCCCGCGAAGTGGCTTCCACCAAGGCCGCCGTCATCACGATCGGCCAGATCCACGCCGGCTTTGCCTACAACGTCATCCCCAACGAAGTGCTCATCGAGGGAACGACGCGCGCGCTCGAAGAGGACGTGCGCCAGTACCTCGGCAAGCGCATCGGCGAGATCGCCGAAAGCGTTGCCAAGGCCTACCGCGCCGAGTGCGAGTACACCATGCTGTGGGGCGCCGCTCCCGTCGTCAACAACGCGGAGATGGCCGCGCTGGCCGCCGAAGCCGCCGTCGAAGTCGTCGGCGCCGACAACGTCATCACCTCGCGCCCCGCGCCGAACATGGCCGGCGAGGACTTCGCCTATTACCTGATGGAGCGTCCCGGCGCGTTCATGTTCCTCTCGTCGGCCAACCCCGCCAAGCACACCGACATCCCGCACCACAACCCGAAGTTCGACGTGGACGAGGACGTGCTGTGGAACGGCTCGGCCGTGTTCGTGTCGATCGTTGAGAAGTATCTGAAATAATCCTGTCGTTCAAATACTGAGGAGATCCGGGGCCGCCTGAGGGCGCGTGCCGCAGGGGCCCCCGTGTTTGTCAGGAATGATGAAGCCTCTTCCCACGGTTCTGCCCGGCCCGGGAAAGAGAAAAAAGAGCCCGAAGTCCGCATGGAGGAGCGGACTTCGGGCAAGTTTTTTCAGCGTCTGGCGCTGCCGCGCCAGATCTTTTGTTTTTTCGCCGCTTCGATCAGCTCGTCGCGGAAGTCGGGGTGGGCGACGGAGATCAGCCGCTCGGCGCGCTCCCACGTGGAAGCGCCGGCGAGGTTGACGGCGCCGTACTCGGTGACGAGCCAGAAGGCCTGGCTCCTGGGATCGGTGACGATGTCGCCGTTAAAAGACGGCACGATGCGCGACCGCCTTCGTCCGTCCTTGCCGACGAACGACGACGTCATGCAGATGAAGGCCTTGCCGCCCTTGCTCATCGCCGCGCCGGTGAGGTAGTCGAGCTGGCCGCCGGTGCCGCTGATCTGGCGCAGGCCGGCCGTCTCGGCGCAGACCTGGCCGTAGAGATCGGCCGAGATGGCGCTGTTGATCGAGATCATATCGTCATGCCTGGCGATAATTGCGGGATCGTTGACGTATTCGAGCGGTTCGGCGACGACGCCGGGATTGCGGTCCACCCAGTCGTAGAGCTTCTGCGTGCCGAAGACCATGCCGGTGACGCCCTTGCCGCGCTGGAACGTCTTGCGGCGGTTGGTGAGCTTGCCGGCTTCGTACAGGTCGAAATAGGCGTCGCCGCACAGCTCGGTGTGCATCCCCAGATCTTTCAGGTCGCTTTGGGCGATCAGCGAGCCGACGGCGTTGGGCATTCCGCCGATGCCGAGCTGGATCGTCGCGCCGTCGACGATGTGCGGCACGATGTGCGAAGCGATGAGCTGGTCCTCCGCGCTCGGTGCGGGCGCGGGCAGCTGCGGCAGTTCGCGCCGCGGCCCTTCGACGACGAAATCGACTTCGCTGATGTGGATGCTTTCGCCGAAGCCGCCGTAAATGACGGGAAGCGCCTCGTTGACTTCGAGGATGATCACGTCGGCTTTGTCGAGCACGGCCCGCCCCACGCCGGTGGCGCAGGAGAGGTTGAAATATCCGTGCTTGTCCATGGGCGTGACGCTCATCATGGCGACGTTGACGGTGAGAAATTCGCGGTAGTACCAGGCGAGGTTGCGGAAGACCATGGGGATGAAGTTGCACAGGCCGGCGTCGCAGAGTCTGCGCTCGTAGCCTGAGCAGTGCCAGGTGTTGTAGACGAAGTGTTCGCGCGCGGGATCGCACTCGACGACCTGAACGGGGCCGAAGATGAGGTTGCCGCGCACTTTCACGTCGGTCAGCTCGTCGCGCCTTTTTGCGAGCGCGGCGTCGCACAGCGCCGGAAAGCCGAGGTTGGTC
>JAEEUD010000036.1 GCA_016286835.1 Pyramidobacter sp.
CAGCTTAAGAGCAACGACCTCCAGCACTGTCAGGAGGATATAGATCAGCCACAGGTACAGCGCCGTCTGGCTGAGACGGGGCGTGAGCTTCTCGGGGATGGGCGTGGGCGATTCGGCCTTGAACAGCTCGATGCCGCTGCCGCCGATAAACGGCATGATCGCCAGGCAGAGGACGATGATGCCCATGCCGCCCAGCCAGTGCGTCAGCGAGCGCCACAGCAGCACGCCGGGCGCGAACGCCTCGACGCGCGGCAGGATCGACGCACCGGTGGTGGTGAAACCGGACATGGCCTCGAAAAACGCGTCGGTGAACGACAGTCCCGTGCCTGCGCCGGCCCTGTAAAACATGTAGGGGAACGCGCCGATGCAGGAAGCGATGACCCACGACAGCGAAACGATGACGAACGCCTCGCGCCCGGTGATGTGCGCCGGCGGATCGGTCTTGCGGCGTTTCTGGCGGTTCAGCAGAGCCAAAACGGCACAGACGGCGAGCGACGTGAGCGAGCAGGCGAGCAGCACCTGCGCATCCGGCCAGTGGAACGCCGCCGCGCACAGGGCCGCCGCGAGCATGGAGCCCGCGACGATGGCGCCGATGAGGGCAAGGACGAAGATGACGATGCGCCTGTTCATGGCTTAATCGACCTTGAAGAACCGCATCGCTTCGGGCATCGTCTCCGCCATCGCGAAGACGGAGATCACGTCGCCCTCCTGAAGCACTTCGCCGCCGCCGGGCACCAGATACCTGCCGCCGCGCTTGATGACGGCGATGAGGATGCCGGCCGGCAGGTTGAGGTCCATGATGCGCTTGCCGATGACGGGATTGCCCGGGCGCAGCAGGAACTCCAGCATCTCCGCGCCGATGCGGTCGATCAGCGAAAGCATCCCGGCCGAACTGGGATAGCGGATGTAGCGCAAAAACGTGTTCGCCAGCGTGCGGTTGGGGTTGACGATCACGTCGACGGGCAGACGGTCCTCCAATTCGCGGTAGACGGGCTTGCGCACGACGGCGATCGTCTTCACGTCCTCGTTGTTGTTCGCCAGCGCCGCGATCATCACGTTGAGCTCGTCGTTGGCCGTGGCCGCAACGACGCCGTCGGCCTTATCGACGCCGAGCTGCTTCATCAGCTCGCTGTCCATGCCGTCGCCGTTGATCACCTTCACGTCGGGATATTCGCGCGCCAGGCGCTCGCACTTTTCCAGACTCTTCTCGACCAGCGTCGTTTCCACCTTGGGAACGTTGCTGCACAGACGTTTTGCCAGATTGGTGCCGAGCTTGCCGCCGCCGACGATGATGACGCGCGACAGCCGTTTCTGCCGCTCCACGTCGAAGAGCTTCTGGACGTTCACGACGCGCTCGTGCAGCGTGACGACGAAGCACACGTCGCCTTCCTGGGCGCGCCAGTCGCCGGACGGGACGAAACCGTTCCTTTGGCCGTTCTCCTCGCGTTCGACGTAGACGATGATCGCGCCCAGCCGCGGATATTTCTGGCCCAGCTCGCGCAGGCTGAGGCCGCAGATCGGCGAATCCTTCTCGACGTGGAAGGCAAAGCTGCCGGCCCGGCCGTTGAACAGCTCCGAGGTGTGCACGGCGGCGTTGAAGCGCAGCAGCGAGGCGATCTCGCGCGACAGCGAGCGTTCCGGCGAAGCCATCACGTCGATGCCCAGATCCTGCGCCCAGTCCGGCGTGTCGGTGAATTCCAGATCCCTCACGCGCGACAGCACGCGCGGCACGCCGGCCCTCTTGGCCAGCCAGCAGGCGAGCAGATTGGTCTCGTCACGGTCCGTGCAGGCAATCAGCACATCGACGCCGCCGTCCTTGACGACGCCCGCCTGCGCCAGCACGTCAGGGCGCGAACCGTTGCCGCGCACCACACTGACGTCAAGGTCTTCGGTGAGTCGGGCAGCGACTGCCTCGTCCCGGTCGACGATGACCACGTCGTGCGAATCGGCCGACAGCGTGCGGGCCAGCGTCATACCAACGTTCCCCGCGCCGACAATGACAACTTTCATAATAAAGTGCTCCTCCCCATCCGCGCCGGTCCGAACCCGCGCGGGCGTTCAGAATAAAGATCATTTCAAACAGAAATCCATGCGTTATTGAATTATAACACACGGTTCCTTTCAAGCGAAATTCCCATGAAAAAACTCTCCCGGCAGACGCAGGGAGAGTTTTTCGTACCGATAGGACGATCAGTCCACGGTCTTTTTCGCTTTTTTCTTGGCGCGGATCGCGGGCAGGAGCAGCAGGGCGATGCACACCCAGAGCACGATGCAGATCGGGCGCGTGAAGAAGATGGCAGGCGAACCGTTGGAGATCGCCAGCGCGCCGCCGAACCCTTCCTCGGTGATGTGCCCGAGGATCAGTCCTAAGACGACCGCGCCGAGATCGAAGCCGCAGCGGTGCAGGAAATAACCGCCGAAACCGAACGCCAGCATCGTCCAGACGTCGAACATCATGTTGCGCATCGCAAAGCTGCCGACGACCGACAGCACCGCGATCCCCGGGATCAGCAGCGAGTTGGGCGCCGTCGAGATCTTCGCGAAGAACGGGGCGAGATAGATGCCCAGGAACAGGAAGACGATATTGGCGATGAACAGCGAAAGGATGAAGCCGTAGGTGATCGTGCCGTACTTGGAGAACAGCTCCGGTCCGGGGATCAGGTTGTTGATCGTCAGACCGCCCATCAGGCAGGCCGCCACCGAGTTGCCCGGGATGCCCAGCGTCAGCATGGGGATCAGCGAGCCGCCGACGCAGCCGTTGTTGGCCGATTCGGAGGCCGCAACGCCGCGCGGATTGCCCTTGCCGTACGACTCGGGATCGCTGTCGAGCGACTTGGCCGTGTTGTAGGAGATGAACGCGGAGATCGTCGCGCCCGCGCCGGGCAGCATACCGACGATCGTGCCGATCAGCGAGCCGCGCGCGATGGTCGGGCCGAGGCCCTTGGGCAGCTTCTTCTCCTTGAGCGTCGAAACGTCGGCCGCCAGCTCGGTGATGATGCTGGCCTCGCCGGTCAGGTCGAGCAGCTGGCTGATCGAGAACAGACCGATCAGCGCCGGGATATCCTTGATGCCTTCGTACAGCTCGGGGAAGTCGCCCGCGAAACGAGGATACGCGTCGATCGGGTCCATGCCGATGGAAGCCAGCAGCAGGCCGATGACGCCGGAGATCAGTCCCTTGATCAGGTTGCCGCTGGTCAGCGTGACGATGCTGGCCAGGCCCATGATCGCGAGCAGGAAGTTCTCGGGAGGGCCGAAGCGCAGCGAGAACTTGGCGAGGATCGGGGCCACCAGCAGCAGGGCGATCGTCGAGATGATGCCGCCCCAGAAGCTGGCCACCGTGGCTACGGTGATGGCCACGCCGCCCTTGCCCTTGCGGGTCATCGGATAGCCGTCGAACGCCGTTGCCGCGGCGGCAGGCGTGCCGGGCGTGGAGAGCAGGATCGACGAGATCGCGCCGCCGAACATGCCGCCCGAGTAGACGCCGCCCATCAGAGCGAGGCCGACGACGGGGTTCATTCCGAACGTGACGGGGATCAGCAGCGCCACGGCCATCGTCGCCGTCAGGCCGGGGATCGCGCCGATGATGATGCCGCCCAGAGTGCCGAGGAAGATGGCGATGAGCGGAGCGGGAGCGAGAAGGGATAACGCCGCATCGGTGATCATTTGCATCATAGCCGCATACCCCCTTTACAGAAGCGCCCAGGCCGCTTTGGCCTTCGCCAGCGAGCCGGCGATGTCGGTGAACGTGAACTCTTCGAACACGCCCAGCGGCACGGGGACGCCCAGGAAACGGACGAACACGCCGTAGATGACGGCGAGCAGCAGCACCGTGCAGACGAGCAGAAGCACCGGCCGACGCAGACCGAGCAGCGGAGCCAGCACGGCCATGTACACAGCCGCAGCCACATAGAAGCCTACGTACTTCAGCGACATGACCATCGCGATCGTCAGCACAGATGTGGCAATGAAGTGTCCGGGCGCCTTCACCCAGGTGGGTTTTCCCGCTTCACGGCCGAAGAGCGACATGAGCAGCAGCACGCCCGACAGGATCGTCAGCACCAGCAGCAGGAACTTGACGTACTGCGAAGCGTGGATCGCGTACTCCGGGAATTTTTCGACCTGTGTGTAAATGGCGCCGGCGAGGATGATCCCCGCGGCGCCGGAAAGAACACTGACAGTTTTATTTCGCATATAGACTCAGCCTTTGTCCGGCAAATGAAGAACTTACCAGGGAGCAACGGCAAAGGCCATGTCGGTCGCCTTCTGGAGGCGCTCAAGGTCGGCCTTGTACTCGTCGGCGTTCATCTCGTTGATGATGAGCACGCCCTTGGCGGCAGCCTGGAACTCAGGATCGGCGATCGTCTTGGCGAACATCTCGCGGAGCTTGGCAATCGCCTCTTCGGGCATTCCCTTGGGGGCCGCGAAGCCGCGCGAGCTGTCGGAGACCATCGTCGGATAGCCGAGCTCAGCCGTGCAGGGCACGTCGGGGAGCATGTCGCAGCGTTTCGGAGCCATAACAGCCAGAGCGCGCATCTCGCCGCTCTTGACCTGGGCTTCGACCTGGGAAACGTTCATGAAGCCGACGGTGACGTGGCCGCCCATGACGTTGGCCTTGGCAGCCGACGAACCCTTGGAGGGCACGGCGCGCAGCTTGATGCCGAGATCAGCTTCGCAGGCAAGGCGGGCAAAATCGTCGTCGCCGCCGGGGCCGGAGGTGGAAGCGGTGCAGTTCTCATGGCTCTTGACGTAAGCCGCGAGGCCGGCCAGATCCTTGATCTCGCTGTTGCCGGGAACGACGATGATGCCGGGGTCGGTGACAAGGTTGCCGATATAGTCGAAATCAGCGAGCGTGTACTTGGCGCGCTTGGCGGAGACGTGGGCGGTGAGGTGCGGCGTGTAGAGGCAGCCGAACGTGTAGCCGTCCTTCTTGGCCTGGGCGATGGCAGTAAAGCCGATCATGCCGCCGGCGCCGGGCATGTTGTCGACGACCATGGGGGCGCCCAGATACTTCTCGCCGTACTTGGCCAGCAGACGGGCCATAACGTCAGTGCCGCCGCCCGCGGTCGAGGGGACGATGACGTGAACGGGCTTCTCCGGATAGGCGGCGAAGGCCGCGCCGGCGCACACGACAAGCGCGCAGAGCGCAAGAGCAGCAAACAGTTTCTTCATAACACAATCACTCCGTTCAAAAGATTTTTTGTGCCTGGAACGTTTGGCGTATCTATTTTACAATTTGCCGCGCATTTTTTCAAAGAAAAAACAATCGTAAGAATAAGTTATGTTTCGCCGGACAATGTTTTTCGCTTGCAAAAAACGGTCAGTGCTGTATCTTCACGCTATATAAAAAATTTGCATAAGAAAAAACGCCTTTCATCTTCCCGCAAAGCGGAAGACAAAAGGCGGTCATAAAACAAATGGCTGTTCGGCAAAACGTCAAAGAAAAAACTAATCCTTGCGCGGACGGACAGGGACCAGTTTTTCCGCGCCGTTTTTCATCGACTCGATCCAGCCAGCGCTCTTTTGCAGCGCTGGCACGGCCTTCTCGATGAACTCAGGCGTCATGCGCGCGACAGTCGAAGGGATCGACAACGCCCCCAGAAGCGCGCCTTCGGCGCCGAAGACGGGCACAGCCAGCGCCGCCGTACCGTAGGTGCGCTCTTCAAACGACGTGGCGTAGCCGCGCGAAAGCGTTTCCTCAATGCCGCGCAGCAGATCGTCGGCTGTTACGTTTGACTTCTCCGTGTAGCGCGGATACGGCGCCTGCTCAAAGATTTTCGCCCGCAGTTCCGGCGGCCCCCAGGCCAGCAGCACCTTCCCCGCCGCGCCGTAAAACAGCTTTGACTCGCCGCCCTCGGGCGTGATATAACGGTCACGCGCAACGCGGTTGATCGCACACAGGCACAGGCGCCGCTCGCCGCGAATGACCTGAAAGACCACGTTTTCGTCCAGTTCGCGGGAGATGCGCTCCATCTCCGGCCGCAGCAGCCCCAGCAGAGGATTCTGGCGTTCGAACGCCCGTCCCAGAGAGAGCACACGAGAACCCAGCACCCACTTGGCGTCTTCGGCGCGGCGGCGCAGATACCCCATCTGCTCCATCGTGCCGCACAGCCGCAGCACGCGCGACTTGACGAGCGACAGTCCTTCGCTCAGTTCGGCCAGCGAGGCCGCGCCTTCGGTCTCCAAAAAGTCAAGGATCTGCAGGCTGGACATCACCGACGCGTTGACCCGCTCCGATTCCCTGACATGCGGTTTCAGTTCCATCATTCGGCCTCCCTCGCTCGAGCAGCGACGATTCCCCTAACTGTTCGACAAAAATATTTTGACGCTTGACAGAATTTTTCTGTTCGTTATAATCATATCAGATAAAAATTAGAATGTGAAGTGCAAAAATAGAATTTTTTCGAATGATTTGATCCAATAAGGGGGAATCCATTTGAAACAGGAACTGTACGACCGCATCGAATCGTACAAGGCAGAACTGTGCGCGATCTCTGATGACATTTACGATCATCCCGAGATCGGCCTGACGGAAAAGCACGCTTCCGCGCTGCTGACCGGCTGGCTGGAAAAGCAGGGCTTCGCCGTCGAACGCGGCGTCGGCGGCATCGAAACGGCGTTCCGCGCCTCGTATCACAGGGGCGAAGGCGGCCCGCGGATCGGCCTGCTCTGCGAGTACGACGCGCTGCCCAAGATGGGGCACGCCTGCGGCCACCAGATGCAGGGACCGTGCATCCTCGCCGCGGCCGCGGCCCTGAAAGACAGTTCGCTGCCCGGGCCGTTCTCCGTCGTCGTCTACGGCACTCCGGCCGAGGAGACCGAGGGCGGCAAGATCATGATGATCAATCACGGCGACTGCTTCGGCGACATCGACGTGGCACTGATGATGCACGGCAGCGGCGAGACGACGACCGACGTGAAGTCGATGGCGATGAGCAAGTTCGACGTCATCTACCACGGCAAGGCGGCGCACTCGGCCATCAAGCCGGAGCTGGGGCGCAGCTCGCTGGACGCTACGTCGCTGGCCTTCCACGGCGTAGAGTGCCTGCGCGAGCACGTCAAGGAAGACACCCGCATCCACTACAACATCATGGACGGCGGCGGCACGGGAGCGAATACCGTTCCTTCCTACACGCGGTCGCAGTTTTACGTGCGGTCGTACAACCGCGTTTATCTGGAAAGCGTCATCGAGAGATTCCTCAAGGTGCTCAACGGCGCGGCGATGATGACCGAGACGGAAGTGGAGATCATCCGCACGAAGGACGTACATAACAAGATCCCGGCGCTGAAGCTCAACGACGTGATCATGGACAACGCCCGCGCCGTGAACGCGCCGGTGATCCGCCCGCCGCGACTGAAGACCGGCAGCACCGACCTCGGCAACGTCATGCAGCTGATGCCGGGCTCGTGCATCCGCGTCGCCTTCGTGCCCGAGGGCTCGCCGTCGCACTCGCAGGCGTACCTCGACGCGGGCAAGACGGAAAAGGCGCACGACGCGATCATGTACGGCGCGAAGATCCTGGCCGGCACGGCCGCCGATCTCATCACCGTGCCCGGACTGATGGACGAGGTGCAAAGCGAGTATCGCGCAAACCGCGAGCGGCAGATGGCCGAAGCGCGCGGATAAGATAAACCGGCTGCAACACCAACTTTATCAAGGGGGTTATTTCTATGAGTGAAGAAGTCAAAGTGGCTGCCAAGCCGAAGAAGTCGCTGAACACGCTGGTCGTGATCTTTTCGATCATCGTCATCGCCTGCGCGCTGACGTGGATCATCCCCGCCGGCGAGTTCAACCGCGTCAAGGACGCCGTCACCGGCCGCAAGGTCGTCGATGCCGCGTCGTTCCATCTGGTCGAGAAGGCGCCCGTCAACCCGATCCTCATTCCCATGCACATCGCCCAGGGCGCGAAGAGCGCCGTCGATCTGCTCTTCATGCTGCTCTGCTCGGGCGCGGCGTTCCACGTCGTGATCGCCTCGGGCGCCATGCACAGCTCGATCGGCACGCTGGCGCTGAAATACAAGGACAAAAAGACGATGTTCGTGCTGGCGATGTTCGTGATGTTCTGCCTGATCATGCTCACGCACGGCCTCATCGACTTTGTCGCCTTCGCTCCCGTGCTGGTGATGATCTGCCTTGCACTGGGACTTGACTCGATCACCGCCGTCGCCATCATGACCGGCGGTACGGCAGTCGGCTTCGCCACCGGTATGCTCCAGCCCAGCACGACGCTGATCGCACAGGAGCTGGCGGGCCTGCCTCCTTTCTCCGGCCTCTGGTACCGCGCCATCTGCTTCGGCCTGTACATGATCCTCACCGGCTTCCTGATCTGGCGCTACACCGTGAAGATCACGAAGGATCCGACCGCTTCGCCGATGTATGACATGGACCGTGAGACCAACCTCGGCGATCCCGAGGCGATCAAGGCCTACGGTCCGATGGACCTCGGCAAGTGGGGCGTGGCTCTGGCCGTCGTCGCCTCGCTCGTGCTGATGGTCTACGGCAGCGTCTACCTGAAGTGGAAGTATCAGCACCTGTCGGCCACGTTCATCGGCCTTGCCATCGTCTGCGGCGCGTTCGCCCGCATGAGCCCCGCTAAGATCGCCAAAACGTTCGTCGACGGCGCCAAGAGCATGGTCATGGTGTTCTTCCTCGTTGCCTCGGCGCGCGCGATTTCCAGCATCCTCGCCCAGGGCAAGGTGCTCGACACGATCGTCTACGGCCTTGGCGAAATGCTGAAGCTCGTTCCCGGCGTACTCCAGGCTCCGGCCATGTTCATCGCCAACCTGTTCGTCAACACGGTCATCCCCTCCGGCTCCGGCCAGGCTGCGGCCGTCATGCCCATCATGCTGCCGCTGGCCGACATCGTCGGCATGACCCGCCAGACGGCCATCCTCGCCTTCAACTTCGGCGACGGCTTCTGCAACTGGGTCATCCCCACCAGCTCGGCCCTGATGGCAGTGCTCGGCATCGTCAACATGCCGTTCGAGCGCTGGATGAAGTACAGCTGGCGCGTCTTCCTCTGGTGGGTCGCCCTCGGCTGCGTCCTCACCGCTGTTGCGCAGATGATCAAGCTGGCGTAAGCGTATTTATTAAAACCGCATAATAATGCCGCTGCGTGCCGTGTAAAATTTACCGGCGCACAGCGGCATTTTTGTCTATGCGATCTACGATGAATCGCAAGGCGATAAACATACCCGCGTTCTGATACTATTTCTTTGCTGAAATGTTAATACCCCGTAGGGGGCTCATCCCGTGTACTCGCCCGTACTGAGTTTTAAGATGCGATCGAGCACGGGCGATCACATGGGTTCACCCCTATGATAGTTTAGCAATTTGATTGACAAAGAGTATAAGTTCTGTTTCGGAGCGCAAGCATGTTTTCAGGGAAACTCTAATGAGTCCCGTGAACTGTCAAGGAATTTCGTCGTATGGGATTCCAGAAGCGAAGAGGCACAACGTAGCTATTTGTGTGAGCTTCGATAAAGTCAGACAGCGGAAAATCACCGGTGTGCGATTTAATAATCAGCTTTTAAACAGCGCCTCGATCTTTTTCCATTGACCTTTGAGGTTCATATACACAGTTGCCATCGTAATCCGTCGATGATAGAGCAGCGACAGAAAACGTCGCTTACGGCCGCTGATGCGCTCGCGCGCTCGTTCGTCCTCAAACGCCGAACGGAAATAAGGCGTCTCGGAAATACGTCGCAAAAATTCGCGCCGCTGAGTGAAATTCTCGGGGCAGTCCTTCTCGCAGACGTTGCGTGCGATCGTTGCGTATTCGCCGAGCAGATGGTAGTCGGCGATAAAATCAAAATCCGGCACAAGCTGCCGCAGCGCATCATTCCCCTTCAGGTAAGCCGCACAAGCCTCCACCCCGCGCAGAGAACCGACCGATTCCGGCGGTCTGTAGCCGCGCGTTTCCGATGAATCCAGTTCGCGAAAATGATACGACAGGCTCGGTACGAGACAAACTTTTTTCGCTCGCGCATAAAAGTCGAAGTTAAACATCGCATCGTCGCCACGAATTGCTTGAAATGACAATTCCTTGACGATCGAGCGCTTATAAATTCCGTGCCACGGGGCGAATGCGCTGATGCTACCGAAGAACATTTCGTCGATCATCTCATGCCCGCTCAAAAAGCGCAGCTCGCGCGTGATCGGCTTCACAGCTTTTACCCGTCCCACGTCGTCGTTATAGACGTAACCGTCCATCACCGCGTCTACGTCATGCTCCCTTGCGTAAGCGTACAAACATTCATATCGGTCAAGGTCAAGCCAGTCGTCGATATCGACGAACGCGATCCATTCGCCGACCGCCCTCGCAGAGCGTGATTCCGGGCGCCGGCCGCGCCGCAGTTTTGCGGCAAGTCGATCACCTTCACGCGCGAGTCTTGCTCCGCGTATCTTTGCAGCCATTTCAGCGAGCTGTCTTTCGAGCGGTCGTTGACGAGAAAGATTTCAAGGTCCTGAAACGTTTGTCCGATTAGAGAATCGACGCATTTTTCGATAAATCTTTCAGCGTTGTACACCGGCACAATGATGCTGACGGCAGGTGAATTTCTGCCTGTGTTCGACATTTTTAAAACTCC
>JAEEUD010000344.1 GCA_016286835.1 Pyramidobacter sp.
GTGGAGCGCAGCGCCGCGCGCGAAAAGGCCGAACGGGCCGAGCTCGTTCAGGCGCTGGCCCTTGACGACGCGGAACTCGTCAGGCTGCAGGATTTCGCCGCCCGCGAGGCGCTGGAAGAGACAGACCACCGCACCTATCAGGCGATGGAGGCCTTCATCCACAACCTCAACACGATGCACTCGCGCGCCGGCGCGCAGGTGCCGTTTTCGAGCATCAACTTCGGCACCGACACGTCGCCCGAGGGCCGCATGGTCTCGCGCAACCTGCTCCTGGCCACGGAAAAGGGCCTCGGCAACGGCGAGACGCCGATCTTCCCGATCCTGATCTTCAAGGTCAAGGAAGGCGTCAACTACAATCCCGGCGATCCCAACTACGACCTGCTCAAGCTGTCCTTCCGCGTCACCAGCAAGCGGCTGTTCCCCAATTTCAGCTTTTTGGACGCGCCGTTCAACGCGCAGTATTACAAGGCCGGCGATCCCGACACGGAAGCCACGTACATGGGCTGCCGCACGCGCGTCGTCGCCAACCGCTGCGGCGAATCGACCGTGAGCGGCCGCGGCAACCTCTCGTTCACGACGATCAACCTGCCCCGCCTGGGCATCCTGCACGGCTGCCTCAACGGCGCGACGGCCGATCTTGACGGCTTCTTCGCCGACCTCGACGCAAAGATCGACCTCGTCGTCGATCAGCTCCTCGAGCGGATGCAGATCCAGGCGCACAAGCGCGTGAAGAACTTCCCGTTCCTGATGGGACAGGGCATCTGGCGCGGCTCCGAGGGCCTCGGCTACGAAGACGAGCTGGCTGACGTGATCCGTCAGGGCACGCTGACCGTCGGCTTCATCGGCCTGGCCGAGTGCCTCAAGGCGCTCACGGGCAAGCATCACGGCGAGAGTGCCGAGGCACAGGAACTGGGGCTGAAGATCATCCGCCACATGAGGGAACGCATCGACGAAGCCGCGGCCCAGTACGACCTGAACTTCTCGCTCATCGCCACCCCGGCGGAGGGGCTTTCCGGACGATTCACGAGGATCGACGCCAAACGATTCGGCAAGATCCCCGGCATCACCGACCGCGAGTATTACACGAACTCGTTCCACGTGCCCGTCTATCACAAGATCGGCGTGTTCGACAAGATCGCGCTGGAAGCCCCCTATCACGAACTGACCAACGGCGGTCACATCAGCTACGTCGAGCTGGACGGCCTGGGCGCGAACAACCCCGAGGCCTTCGAGCAGATCGTGCGCGCCATGAAGGAGGCCGGCATCGGCTACGGCAGCGTCAATCACCCCGTCGACCGCGACCCGGTGTGCGGCTACACGGGCGTGATCCCCGGCGACGTCTGCCCCAAGTGCGGGCGCCATGAAAAGGACGGGCCTGTGGGCTTTGAGCGCATCCGCCGGATCACCGGCTATCTCGTCGGAACACTGGAACGCTTCAACGACGCCAAGCGCGCCGAAGTGCGCGACCGCGTCAAACACAACGCGTGCGGAGGAACCGAGGCGAAGACTGAATGAAGATTCGTCTCGCCAGCCCCATCACGCGCGACAGCATCGTCGACGGGCCGGGGCTGCGCGCCGTGATCTGGGCACAGGGGTGCTTCCACCACTGTCCCGGCTGCCACAACCCCTGCACGCACAACCCGTTCGGCGGCTTTGAGATGGACACGGCCGACGTGATCGAGCAGATCCGTTCGCTCCGGCTCCAGCAGGGCATCACGCTCTCCGGCGGCGAGCCGTTCCTGCAGCCTCTGCCGCTCGCCGAGATCGCCCGCGCCGCCCGGCTGCGCGGCCTGAACGTGTGGAGCTTCAGCGGCTACACGTACGAGCAGCTCACGGACCCGCACGATGAACATTACGCCGACCGCATGGAGCTGCTGGAACTGGTCGATGTGCTCGTGGACGGCCGCTTCGTGCGCGAGAAACGCGACCTCTCCCTCCGTTTCCGCGGTTCGAGCAACCAGCGCATCATCGACGTGCACCGCAGCCTCGCCCTCGGTGCCGCCTGCCCCATCGAGGAGTACATGAAAAAGGCGATGTAGCCCGCGCTGCTCCTCTATGCCG
>JAEEUD010000345.1 GCA_016286835.1 Pyramidobacter sp.
AGAGATTAAAAACACGTTCATTGCGATGCTGGCCTATCCGCTTTCCGTAGGCGCGAAGCTCGTGTTTGCGGATGTCGATCCGCGCACGGTCAACATGGATCCCGCCGACGTGGCGCGCAAGATCACGCCGAAGACGAAGATCATCGTCCCCGTGCACATCGGCGGCTATCCGGTGGAGATGGATCCGATCATGGAGCTGGCGAAGCAGCACGACATCGTGGTGATGGAAGATGCGGCGCACGGCTTTGGCGGCGAATACAAGGGACGCAAGCTCGGCACGATCGGCCATTTCGGCTGCTTCAGCTTCCACGAGGTGAAGAACTGCACCAGCTTCGGCGAGGGTGGCGTGTTCGTCTCGAACGTGCCGGAATATCGTGGCGAGGCCCGGCGCGCGCGCTTCCTGGGCGTGGACTTTACCTCGAAGATCAAGAACTGGCTCTACAACATCTCGCTCATCAAGGGCAAAGGCGATGTCGCCTACCAGGCGAGCAACAATGCGTCCGTGACCGAGATTCAGGCCATCGGCCTCCTGCAGCAGCTCAAGCGCTATGACGCAATCCTGGCGGAACGCCGTCGCGAGGCCACCTACATGACCGAACGTCTGAAGGACGTGCCGGGCGTCCTGCCGCAGCTGCTGGGCGACGCGGACCACAAGACGACCTTCCACCTCTATCAGCTGCAGGTCGATCCGGCCGTGGCCGGCGGCGACGTGCAGACGCTCAAGGCCAAGCTGGAGGAGAAGGGCGTCACCAACATCCCGCACTTCGGCCCCATCTACCGCTTCTCGGCGGCCATCGGCAAGGGTTTCGACGAAGCCGCCATCGCGGCGACGTGCCCGGTGACGGAGGACGTGTTCGACAAGCGCTACACGCATCTGCCGATCTACGGGCTCACCGAAGATCAGCTCAAGTACATGGCCGACGCCATCATCGCGTCGGTCGAGGAAATGCGGGCTGGCCGCTAAAAAGGGGCGCAACATGACAGGCCGGTTTCTTTTTCTGGCGGCGGGCGTTTTCGCGTCCGTCGCGCTTTCTGCCGCCGATGCGGCGGCGCATCGTGCTGCGGAGCAGCTGCGCTATTTCTCGGCATCTGCCGCGCGGCGCGGCTTGGCCGACCTCAAGGCGAATCCCAAATACGACTATGCGAAATGGGCGCCCAAGGTCGAGGCGCTGATTGCCGCCGAAGGCGACGTGCGAGCCGTTCTCAAGGCCGAGGCGGCGCCAGGCCTCGTGCCGCCCGCGCCGACGGGACGGAAGATCACGGCGGACGAAGCCGTGGCGCTCGTCGAAGGCTATCGCGCGGCGATGCTCGCCAATCCCATCCTGGACTTCGACCGGATTCTCTGCGTGCGCCGCAAGATCAAGAACCCGCGCAGCGCGTTTGGCGGGCGTGCCTCCGGCATGACCGGCCTCAACGCGGAAAACCACATGGTCGCGCCGCGTCGCGGGTTCGAGAACGAGATCGTGGTGCTGTCCAACCTGCGCGGCGAAATCAAGGCCGACGTGCTGTATGCGCCGCCGAACAAGACGTCCGTCGTGCGCGACCTCGATCTCGACTTTGACGCCTCGCGCATCCTCTTTACCGGCGACAAGGGCACGAACGAACTGTTTGGGGTGTACGAGATTAAAGTGAAAGACGAAAAGCGAAAGGCGAAAGAAGAGCCAAACCCGCCTGAAGGTACCTCACACCTTTCACCTTTCACTTTTCACTTTTCGCCCCCAACGCTGGTTTCACCCGAGGACGGTAAATACGACGTTCAGTGGTGGGATGCGTCCTATCTGCCCAACAAGGACCAGGTGATCATGCTCGGCACGGCGGCGTACCAGTTCCTGCCGTGCGAGGACGGCAACATGCCGATGGCCGTCCTCTACCGCATCGACCGCAAGACCGGCGAGGTGCGCCAGCTCACCTACGAGCAGGACAGCGACTACACGCCCAACATCACGCACGACGGCCGCATCCTCTACACGCGCTGGGAATACTCCGACCAGCCGCACTACTGGAGCCGCGTGCTCATGACGATGAACCCCGACGGCATCGGCCAGCTTTCCGTGTGGG
>JAEEUD010000346.1 GCA_016286835.1 Pyramidobacter sp.
CTCATCGTGTCCGTCTCCCAGAGGCTGCGCCGCTCCGCTTCGCAGCCGACGACGTCGCCCAGCGCTTCCAGCACCGCCTCCGCCAGCGCGCGGCTGCGCGGGTAGAGCTCCGGGTGATAGGGGTTCTGCGCCGTGAGGCAGATGGTCATGACGCCGCGAACGGTCGGATCCTCGACCCCGTTGGCGTGGATGCGGAGGAAGGCGTCTGCGCCCAGTTCGTTGGCGATCTGCGCCCGCTCCATGTTGGACAGGGACACGTCGTTCGTCTCGCGCGTCAGCACGACGCGATAGCCGCGCGCTTCCAGCTCATCGCGCAGCAGCAGCGACACGGCCAGGTTCAGCTCATATTCGGGGATGCCCGTCACGACCCCCTGCGTGCCGTCGGTGACGCGGGCCTTGGTCTCGTCCGACCCGGGGCCGAGCGGCTCCTGCCCGTAGTCGCCGTGGAGCTGGTGCCCGGGGTCGAGCACGATCAGCGGCCCCGGCTCCGGGGTCGGCTCGGGCGTCGGCTCCGGCACGCGCTCGGCCGCGGAGCGCAGCAGAAAGGCCGCCGATCCGACGATGCAGATCAGCAGCACGACGGCCAGGATGTTTGTGATCAGTCGTGTTTTACTCATTGGCTGTGTACCCGTAGCCGATGCTCAGATCCGCGCCGGTGAAGCTGCCGTCCAGCTTGCTCAAAACGCGCTTCCACTGCTCGCTGTCCTTCTCGTAGGGCACCGGCTGATAGTTGTTTCGGTTCGTCTCCCCGCTGCAGGCGCAGGGGATGTGCTCCCGCTCCACGACGGTGACGCTGCCGTCGGCGGCGCGCTCCACCGTCATGCGCAGGATGAGGGTGTCCTTGTCGCGGGGGTTGGTGTTCCCGCCGAAGGTCCAGTTGCCCATGCTGTAATAAATGTACTTGCCCTTGTACTCCTCCACCGGCTGGAGGGTGTGGGCGTGGCTGCCGTAGACGAAATCCGCGCCGGCATCCACAGCGGCATGGGCCATCGTGATCTGCTCCGCGTTCACGCGGTAGCTCCCCTCGGTGCCGAAATGCAGCGCCGCGATCACGAACTCCGCGCCCGCGGCCTTTACCGCGGCGACGCCGGCTTTGATCTGTTCGGCCGAGCCGAAGGAAACGGCGTAGACGCCGATGACGAGGCCGCGCTCCGTCTCATAGAGCGCCCACTCGTCCCGCCCGGCGTAGCCGAGCCCCACGGCTTCCACGGCGGCCTTCGTGTCCGCATAGCCCGCCTGGCCGTAGTCCAGTACGTGGTTGTTCGCCAGCGTCACGAACTCCACGCTGCCCTCGGTCATGATCTTCGCGTATTCCGCGTCGGTCTTGTAGACGAAGGTCTTGGCCGTGGCGTTCGTGGACTTCGTCAGCGAACACTCCAGATTCGCCATCGTGAAATCGTCGTCGGCGAAATACTGCACCGTTTTGGCAAACGGATAGCTGAAGTCGCCGTTGATCACGGTGTCATAGCCGTCCGGTCCGCCCTGATGATAGGCGTCGGACGCCAGCGTGCAGTCCCCGACGAAATGGAACACGTAACGTTCCGGCTCCGGGGTCGGCGTCGGCGCCGGCGTCGAAAACGGCGTCTCCGCCGGGAGCGACGCTTCCGGGATGGCGGCGGTCTCTTTCGCCGGTTTCGGCGCATCCGTCGGCGCAGAAGGGCGGTCCTGCTGCGCGTTCGGCGCGGACGGCTGCGCAGCGCGCGCCGCCGGACGCAGACGCGCGGTCCCTCCGGCAAAGCCCAGCGCCAGCACCAGCAGGATCAATATGATCTTTTCCGCGGTTTTTCCTCTGCCCATATCGACCCGTCTCTCTTACTTCTTGATGTTCTGGCTCAGATAGGCGTTGATGAAGCCGTCGATGTCGCCGTCCATCACATTGTTGATGTTGCCGTTTTCATAGCCGGTGCGGGCGTCCTTCACCAGCTGGTAGGGCATGAAGACGTAGGAGCGGATGGCGCTGCCGAAGTCGATCTTCATCTGCACGCCCTTGATGTCGCTGATCTTCTCAAGGTGCTCGCGTTCTTTGATCTCCGCCAGCTTGGCCC
>JAEEUD010000037.1 GCA_016286835.1 Pyramidobacter sp.
CAGGGCCCTGTCGGCCGAGCTGACAGCTTCGTTGCCGCGCACGGCGATCGAACCGCCCGTCAGTTTGATGTCCCTGTTATGAGAGTACAGCGCGCCGCCGGCTGCCAGTCCATTCTGTTCCGGCGCCTTGCTTTCCGCCCTGTTGCCCGTCAGCTCGATGAGCTCGTCGGCCGACAGCCTGATGTTGCCGTCTATGGCGTACGCCGCGCCTCCCCTGGCCCTGTTCGAGCTGACGGCTTCGTTGCCGTGCACGGCGATCGAGCCGCCCGTCAGCGTGATGTCACCGCTATGAGAGTACAGCGCGCCGCCGTCGACTTCTTCGTCGCCGCCCGACACGTCGTTGCTCTCCAGCGTGATCGCTTCTCCCGTCAGTTTGATGTCGCCGCTGGCGTACACCGCGCCGCCGGAGGCGCCATGAGTATCTCCGCTGAGCGAGTTGCGCGTCACTGTCACGGCCCCGTCGGCCGAGAGCGTGACGCCGCCGCGATCGGAGAACAGCGCGCCACCGTAAGCCTTGCCGTTGCCGCCTGAGGTGACGGCTTCGTTGCCGCGTACGGTGATCGCGCCGCCGGTCAGCGTGATGTTCTTCCTGGCGTACAGCGCGCCGCCGTAGACCATGGCTTTTCCGCTGGCCCTGTTGTCCGATACGGTCACCTCGTCGGCCGACAGCTCGATGCCGCCGCGATCGGAGCGCAGCGCACCGCCCTTGGTCACTCCGCTTCCCTCCGCACGGTTGCTCTGCACCGCGACCGTGCCGCCCTTCAGTACAATTTCATCTGCATAGATCGCACCGCCATTGACAACGTAATCTCCGCTGGCTGTGTTGCCCAATATGTTCACTTCGTCGGCCGAAAGCGTCACCGCGCCCGCGGCGTACAGCGCGCCGCCCTCGCCCCCGTCATCCGTCGCGTTCGTCGCAGTCGCGTCGTTGCTCTGCACCGTGATCGTGCCGCCCGTCAGCTCGATGTTCCCTGCCGCGGAGTGCAGCGCGCCGCCGTAGGCAGCACGGTCACCGACAGCGTCGTTGTTCTGCACGGTGATCGTGCCGCCGGTCAGCACAATATCCTCCTGTGCATAGATCGCACCGCCATTGGCAGCGGAATCCCCGCTGACTGTGTTGCCCGATACGGTCACCTCGTCGGCCGTGAGCGTCACCTTGTCCGTGGCGTGCAGCGCGCCGCCTTCTGCTTTACCGTCACTGACAGCGTCGTTGCTCTGCACCGTGACCGTGCCGCCGGTCACGGTGATGTCGCCGGCAGAGTACAGCGCTCCGCCGAGAGAGTAGCCCCCACTGTCACCGGCAGCGATGTTCGTCGCCGTCGCGTCGTTGCTCTGCACCGTGACCGTGCCGCCGTACAGCATGATGCCGCTGCCATGGGCCGCACCGCCGGAGGTCCAGGCTTTTCCGCTGGCCGTATTGCCCGATACGGTCACCTCGTCGCCCGAGAGCGTCACCGTGCCCCAGGCGAACAGCGCACCGCCTTTGACGTAGCTGGCCAAATCCTCCGCGTCGTTCACCGCGTCGTTGCCCTGCACCTTGACCGTGACGCCCGTCAGGGAGATGTCCCGGCTGGCATAGGCAGCGCCGCCGCCAATCATGTGATTAGGGTCAGTACCCCAATAGATGCCCGATATCCTGTTGCCCGTCAGCTCGACGGACCTGTCGGCCGAGAGCGTGATACTGCCGTTCTCAGAGTACAGCGCGCCGCCGCGGACCGGGCCTTTGTCGTTCACTGCGCCGTGCACCGCGACGTTACTCTGTACCGTGACCGTGCCGCCGGTCAGCTCGATGTCCCCGTTTTCAGTGTACAGAGCACCGCCTCTCGCGCTCACCCCCGACGCCCTGTTGCCCGTCAGGTCGAGAGACGTCCAGCCGGTCAGGGTGATGTTGCCCCTGGCGTACAGCGCGCCGCCCCTGACATCTGCACCGTTATTATTATTGCGGTCCGCAACATTGCCCTGCACGGTGACCACGTCGCCCGTCAGCTCGATCTTCCCGTATTCAGAGCACAGCGCGCCGCCATAGGCATTCTCGCTCCCCCCTCTCACGTCGTTGCTCCGCACGATGATCTCGTCGGCGCTCAGCATGATGTCGTGAGTGGCGAACACCGCGCCGCCGCTATCGACTTCTGCATCGTCACCTGTACGGTATAGACCTTCCAGGATGATCCGGTCGTAGCCCGCTGTGAGATCGAGGAAATTGACATCTTCGCCACCGTTACGAACGATAGAGCTGGTCGGTTTTAACTCCTGCGCGGCTGCACCTCCCGCCAGCAGCGCGGCCGACAGGGCCAGGGCGGCGGCGCGGCGGACGCGGGTGTTTTTGCTTGTCTTGGTGGTGACCGGTTTCATTGCACTGTGCGCTCCTCTCAGAGAGTCGATTCATAATGAAGGATCTGTCATTACGGATGGAAAACCGAAAAAGTTTTTCCGGGCGGACCTGTGCCGGCCGCGTCCCGTCCATGCCGAGCCGTCGCCGGAACGTCGGCGGACGGCGACATCAACATATAAAAATCTCAGTTTATATACTAGCAGGAAATCGATGTAACCGCAAGGATTAACAAAGAAAGTCAAAGGCAAAATCGAAGTTCAAAATCTTTAACACAAAGACACAAAGACACGAAGAAAACCTGATTTTAATGATCTTCTTTGTGTCTTCGTGTTGGGTTTGACTTTGCCCGTCACGCGTGGAGCGCCGCGCCCCCCGGGCGGCCACGCGGGGCCGCCCCTACGGCCCCCGCCTTTTTTTCGCAGGGGCGGGCCCATGTGCCCGCCCGCGGTTGCACGGGGCGGGAATTCAAAACCGGATCCGACGCGAAGACACGAAGAAAAATAAGGGAACGCGATCGTCTGCCCTCTGTCTTTTCTTCGCGCCTTTGCGTCTTCGCGTTGGGTTTGGTTTTCCCTGCCTCCGCGGAACGCTCCTGCCGATCCCCCGCGGGGCGCGGCGGTTGGCTTTCGGGCGGCGGGAGAGTATAATACGCGCTGTAGAAATTTCATGATTCTCTTGGTCAAAGGGGTTTTTTGCATGGGCAACAAAACGCTCGCGGAGGTGCGCGCGCTGGCGGTCGATTCCAAATTCCAGTCGGTGGGGCTGGTGACGGATCTGAAGGAAAAGCGCGACAAGAACGACCGTCCTTACTGGATCGTCACGGTGATGGACAAGTCGGGCGGGCTGGAGGCGAAGGTCTGGGGCAACGCGCAGTGGTTCGACGTGAAGGACGGCGTGAAAAAGGAGATCCGTGATCCGGCGTCGTCCGATCTGGTGCGCAACATGAAGGGCGAAACGGTGGGTCTGATCGGCGCGGTGACGGAGTTCAAGGGCAAGCCGCAGTACCAGTTCAACCAGATCTGGCTGGTGGACCAGTCGAAGGAGGAATACCGTCCGGCGGCGTTCATCCGCTCGTCCGGCACGCCGCTGGAGGAGATGGAACAGGAGTTCCGCGGGATGGTGGACGGCTGCGGCGGCGCCTGCGGCGAGTTCCTGCGCTTCGTCTTCCGGCCGGAGGGCGAGCTGTGGCAGACGTTCAAAACGTATCCGGCGGCGGTGGCGCATCATCACGCCTATGTGCACGGGCTGCTGGAGCACACGCTGGGCGTGGCGCGCAGCGCGCGGGCGATCGCGGCCAGCTACGCGGGCACGGATTACCAGCCGGACCCGGACATCGTCACGGCGGGCGCGATCCTGCACGATCTGGGCAAGATCGACGCGTACCGGCTCGATCCCGGCCCGGGGATGACGCTTGAAGGCACGGTGCTCGACCACATCGCCACGGGCTACGCGCGGTTCGTGAAGCTGGCGGACGAGTTCGGCCTGGACGCGCTCACGAAGACGCACCTGGGGCACATCATCCTCAGCCATCACGGTCAGCGCGAGTTCGGCTCGCCGGTGCTGCCGGCCACGCCGGAGGCGATGATCGTGGCGGCGGCGGACAATCTGGACTTTTATCTGAACAGCTGGCACGGCTCGGTGGAAACGCTCGACGGCGGCATGGAAGCGCCGCGGGCGATCTCCGATTTCGATTACTCGCTGCAGCGCCGTCTCTGGAAGTGGCGGCCGGAGCAGCCGCGCTAGGAGCCGGGGGATGTCGTATCAGTTCCGGGTCAGCCGTCACGACGACGGCCGGCGGATCGACGCGGTGCTGCGCGGGATGTGGCCGGGCGTGCCGCTGAGCGGGATGATGAAGCATTTCCGCAAGGGCGAGGTGCGGCTGGAAGGCAAGCGCGCCGAGCCGAACACCCGCGTGGCGGAAGGCCAGTTCGTCTGGGTGCCGTGGGAGGAGCCGGGCAAGGTGGGACGCGCGGAACTGCCGGAGGGCGGCCTGCGCCGTCTGCCGCTCGACGTGATCTACAAGGACGAGCACGTGCTGGTGATCAACAAGCCGGCGGGGCTGCTCAGCCAGCCGGACGAGAAGGGCGAGGACAGCGTGGTCACGCGGGCCACGTTCCACGCGGCCGATCCCGAGTATCCGCCGCAGCTGGTGCACCGGCTGGACCGCAACACGAGCGGGGTGATGGTCCTTTCGCTCGACGGGCCGACGACGCGCGCGCTGATGGAGGCGTTCAAGGAGCACAGCACGGACAAGCGCTACTGGGCGATCGTCACGGGCGAGCTGCCGAAGAGCGGGCGCATCGACGTGCCGCTGCTGAAGGACGCGGAGAAAAAGCTGGTGCGCGTCGCGCCGAACGGCGAGCGGGCGGTGACGGAATACAAGTATCTGACCGGCAACGGCGCGTTCAGCCTGGCCGAGGTCCATCTGCTCACGGGGCGCACGCATCAGATCCGCGTGCACATGAACCACATCGGGCATCCGCTGCTCGGCGACGTGAAGTACGGCGACTTCGGCACGAAGGGGCAGCTGAAATCGCTCGGCGTGCGCCGTCCCATGCTGCACGCGCGGAGCCTGACGCTCTCGAAGCTGCCGGAGTTCCTGTCGTACCTTGACGGCAAAACGTTCCGCGCCCCGGCTCCGGACGACCTCTGCCGCGTCATGGAACGGCTGGGGTTCATCGATCCGGGCGCGCGGCCGTAAGCGCACAAAGGGGTGTTTTGCAGGATGAGCGATCTGACTTTGAAGATCTCCGACCGCGCCCGCGAATGGATGCTCTCGATGGGCGGCGAGTTCCACGTCGTCCTCGCGGAGATGAACACGCCGCGGGGGCGGATGCCGCTGGCGACCTGCCGCGTCGGCGCGCCCAAGGACGGGCCCGACGGCTGGGCGGCCGTGTCTTCCGGCGGCGTGACGGTGTGGGCGTCGGGCGAACAGAGCTTTATCAACGACGAGATCGTGGTCGATCTGTACAGCGTCGGCATGATGACGCTGCCTCTGGCGCTCACGGCGATGTTCGGCTCGGCGTGCTCCGGCGGCTGCGAAAGCTGCTCGGCTTCGTGCGCCTCGCGCCGCGGCGGCGAAGACGAGCTGTAGGCGGCGGCCGCGGCTCAAGAGACAATTTCGATTTCAGGACATATTTAAGAAAAATTTTTCTCTGCGCTTTCAACATGGAAAATTATAGTTACCTTCTTCGTTTTCTCTTGTCGAAGCGTCGGAATTATGATAACCTTTCCCAATAAACGTTTCGTTTATATAATTTTTTCACAATCCTTTAAGGAGGCAGCAGCAATGGCAAAACCAGTAGTGAACAAAGGTGTTAAGCTCCCCCACGTCTTCGCGATCCTGTTTCTTCTGACGATCGTGATGGCCATCGCCACGTGGTTCGTCCCCGCGGGCACGTACGAGATGGTGCTCAACGAGGCGACCAAGCGCAAGGTCATCGACCCCAACTCGTTCCACTTCATCGCCAGCAATCCCCAGGGCGTGTACGACGTGTTCAACGCGATCGTCAAGGGCATGATCCAGTCGGCTTCGATGATGTCGATGGTGTTCTTCTGCGGTGCGGCGGTTGAAGTGCTCAACCAGACCGGCACGATGAAGGGCATCATGGGCGGCCTCGTCGGCGCCCTCAAGGGCAAGGGCGTCATCGCCGTGCTCGTGATCATGGCTGTCATGTCGGTCGGCGGCGCCGTCGGCGTCTTCGCCAACCCCGTCATCGCCTTCATCCCTCTCGGCGTCATGCTCGGCAAGTCGATGGGCTACGACGAGGTGGTCGGCTGGGCCATGATCTACCTCGGCTCCTACGCGGGCTTCAACGTGGGCTGGGCCAACGCCTTCACCGCCGGCCTTGCCAACGAGCTGTCCGGCCTTGACACGATGAACGGCTTCTGGCTGCGCGTCGCGTTCCACATCGCCAACCTCGTCCTGCTCTGCTGGTTCGTCGTGCGCTACATGCACAAGATCGAGAAGGATCCCACGGCCAGCCTGACCTACGATCCCGAAGCGGCTCCTGCCGAAGCCGTGACCGAAGAGGTCGGCGGCAGCAAGATGACCGGCACGCAGATCTTCTGCGCCGTCGTCACCGTGCTCGGCTTCGCGGCCATCATCTACGGCTCGGTCGTCGGCTTCCCCGAGTGCCCCGCCTGGTTCGGCTTCAAGGGCATGGGCGGCAAGAAGTGGGGCGTGCCTCAGTACTCGGCCGTGTTCGTGATCATGGCCATCGTCTGCGGCATGGGCGGCTTCCAGGGCGGTTTCTTCGATCGTCTTGACAAGACCTTCAAGGCCTTCACCAAGGGTATGACGGCTCTGACCTACGCGGCCTTCGTCATCGCCTTCTCGCGCGCCATCTCCGTGATCATGACCGACGGAAAGATCATCCACACGATCATTTACTGGCTGGCTATGCCCATCAACCAGGTCGGCAACGTCGTCGGCGCGTTCCTGATGTACGTCGCCAACGTCATCGTCAACTTCTTCATCGGCTCCGGCTCCGGCCAGGCCGTCACGGTCATGCCCATTTTCGCCCCTCTGGCTCACATCACCAACATCAACGCCTCGGTCGCGGTCCAGTGCTTCCAGTTCGGTGACGGTTTCACCAACTGCATCAACCCCACCGCCGGCGTGCTTATGGCCACTCTGGGCCTTGCGGGCATCCCCTACGGCAAGTATGTGAAGTGGTTCCTGCCGATCGTCTGCATCCAGCTGATCGCTGCCGGCGTCATCATCGTGCTCATGCAGATGTTCTCGCCCGCGCTCCTGGCGATGGGCCTGATCTAAGGTTCCTTTTCGCACGGATAATTTAATGTAGAAAAAAACGGGAAGATGTTCTAAAATGAGGACATCTTCCCGTTTTTTTGTCTTTTCAATTTTGAGTTTTTCAGGAGGCTTTTTCGCATGGATCTTGTAAAGCTGGCTTCGACGGTCGAAAACGACGTGAAGGAATGGCGCCATCACCTGCACCGTCATCCCGAGCTGAGCGGGCACGAGGAGCAGACGGCCGCGTTCGTCGAGAAGACGCTGCGCGGGATCGGCGTGGACGAAGTGCGCCGCGCCGGCAAATACAACGTCATCGCGCTCATCAGAGGCGCTCATCCCGGTCCGATCGTGGGCCTGCGGGCCGACATGGACGCGCTGCCCATGAACGAGGAGAGCGGCGTCGAGTTCGCCAGCGAAAACGAAGGGGTCATGCACGCCTGCGGGCACGACGCGCACACGGCGATGCTGCTTGGCGCGGCCAAGGCGCTCAGCACGATGCGCGGCGAGCTGCACGGCACGGTGAAGTTCTTCTTCCAGACGGCCGAGGAGATCCTCGGCGGCGCACGCGAGATCATCGAAGCCGGCGAGGTGACCGAGAAGGATCCGCCCGTCTGCATGGCGGGGCTGCACGTCTACCCGAACGCTCCGGCGGGCAAGATCGCCGTGCGCCGCGGCGCTTCGAGCGCTTCGTCCAACGGCATGGAGATCACGATCACGGGCCGGCAGGGGCACGGCGCCCACCCCGATCAGTGCATCGACCCGATCCCCGCCGCCGCCCAGGTGATCTCGTCGCTGCAGCAGCTGGTCAGCCGCCAGCTTGCCCCCTCCGACTCGGCCGTGGTCACGATCGGCACGATCCACGGCGGTCTCAAGAGCAACATCATCGCGCCCGAGGTGAAGATGACGGGGACGATCCGCACGATCAAGCCGCAGGTGCAGAAGGACCTGTTCGAGGCCATCCCGCGCGTCGTCAAACTGACGGCGGAAGCGCTGCGCTGCCAGGGCGATACGTACATCAGGCCCGGCACGCCCGTGCTGGTGAACGACGACGCTACGTTCGACCGCTATCTGAGCGTGGCCGAGAAGGTCTTCGGCAAGGACAACATCATCTGGCTGGAAAACTGCTCGATGGGCGCCGAAGACTTCGCGTTCTACACGGAGAAGGTGCCGGGCACGATGTTCCGCATCGGCGTCGGCTTCGCGGGACAGAAGAACGCGCCGATCCACTCGCCGCTGTTCAAGGCCGACGAGAGCGCGTTCGTGCTGGGCGTGGCCATGCATATCGGTTTCGCGCTCGACGTGTGCAAGGGTTAAAATTCCGATCACAGGAGGATCATAAAAAATGGACTATCGTGAACGCTATCAGGAATGGCTGAACGCTTCGTGGCTGGCTCCCGCCGACAAGGCCGAGCTGGCGGCTCTCACCGACGAGAAGGAGATCGAGGACCGCTTCTACCGCGACCTTGAGTTCGGCACCGCGGGAATGCGCGGCGTCATGGGCGTGGGCACCAACCGCATGAACAGGTACATCGTCGGCAAGGCCACGCTGGGCCTGGCGAACTACCTGAAAAACGAGTTCCCCGCCGATTTCAAAAAGGGCGTCGTGATCGCCTACGACTCGCGCAACAACTCCAGGGCGTTCGCCGCCGAGACGGCCCGCGTGCTCTGCGCCTGCGGCGTGCCGGTGAAGCTGTTCGACACGCTCGAGCCCGTGCCCGTGCTGTCGTTCTCGGTGCGCTGCCATAACGCGGCCGCCGGCGTGGTCATCACGGCCAGCCACAATCCGCGCGAGTACAACGGCTACAAGGTGTACGGCAGCGACGGCTGCCAGCTCACGCCGGGAGCGGCCGCGAAGCTGACGGAGTACGTCGAGGCCGCCGCCATCGCTGACATCCCCGCGGGCGACGACGCTTCGCTGCGCACGATGATCGGCGCGGAAACTGTCGAGAAGTTCCTCGACGCCATCGAGAAGGTCTCGGTCCCGCAGACCGGCGCCGCCGCGCTGAAAGTGGTCTACACGCCGCTGCACGGCTCCGGCAACGTGCCCGTGCGCGCCATCCTGAAGCGCTGCGGCTTCACGGACGTGCAGATCGTCGCCGAGCAGGAGCTGCCCAACGGCGACTTCCCCACCGTCAAGGCGCCCAACCCCGAGGACCGCACGGCGCTCAGCCTCGGCATCGAGCTGGCGAAGAAGACGAACGCCGACATCGTTATCGGCACCGACCCTGACAGCGACCGCATCGGCGTGGCCGTCGGCAAGGACGGGACGTACACGCTGATCAACGGCAACCAGATCGGCGCGCTGCTGGCCAACTTCGTGCTCACGCACCGCACGCTGAACCCCAAATCGACGCTGATCACCACGGTCGTCACCGGCGAGCTGGGCGCGCAGGTGGCCCTTGCCCGCGGCGCGCAGGTGCTGCGCACGCTGACCGGCTTCAAGTACATCGGCGAGCAGATGACGAAGTTCGAGCGCACGGGCGAGCGCGAGTTCGTCATGGGCTACGAGGAAAGCTACGGCTACCTCGTCGGCACGCACGCCCGCGACAAGGACGCCGTCACCGCGGCGATGCTGATCTGCGAGATGGCGGCCGACGCCAAGTCGCGCGGGCTGACGATCCTCGACGAGCTGGAAGCGCTCTACAAGGAGCTGGGCTACTACCTCGACGCGCAGGACTCGCACACGCTCAAGGGCAAGGACGGCGCCGAGCGGATCAAGGGCATGATGACCTGGCTGCGCGAGCACGGTTCGGGCCTCAAGGGCGTGTCGCAGACGCTCGACTACTCCAAGGGCATCGACGGGCTGCCGAAGGAGAACGTGATGAAGTTCCTCTGCGCCGACGGCTCGTGGTTCGCCGTGCGTCCCTCGGGCACGGAGCCGAAGATCAAGATCTACTACTCGATCAAGTCCACCGACCGCGCCGGCGCGCAGGCCAAGCTCGACGAGCGCCGCGCCGAAGTCAGCGCCGCGCTGGGGCTGTAAGCGCGCGTCATCTCCGGGGAGGCGTCCGGCCCCATGCGCAGAAGACTGTTCCTCGTTTTCGCCCTGCTGCTCCTTGCGGCCTCGGCCGTCCAGGCGAGGTCGTACATGGCCCAGCTGTGCGACAGCTGTTCGTTCGGCGACCGCAAAAAGTACTGCATCAAGTGCGGCCACTACACGTTCGACCGCGGCGTGCCGGCACGGCTGTGCGACAGCTGCGGCTTCGGCGACCGCGCCAAAAACTGCGTCAAATGCGGCCACTACACCTTCGGCCGCGGCGCGGCGGCCGTCCTCTGCGACAGCTGCGCTTTCGGCGACCGCAAAAAGCACTGCATCAAATGCGGCCGGTATCTGTTTGACTGATTTTTCGGCAAGGTAAGACCTAAATTCAAAACCAACACAAAG